>JBBQMA010000160.1:0-6286 GCA_038328415.1 Chitinophagales bacterium
ATCTGCGCCTCCATAATGCACCACTACGGGATTGATGCCGTTCCTCACTTCATTTGTGGTGGCTTCACTAAAGAAGAAACTGAAAATGCACTTATTGATCTGCACTTCCTCAACGTCACCAATGTACTCGCATTACGAGGAGATGCAAGACGCTTTGAGGATAAATTTATCCCGGAAGATGGTGGCCACAGCTACGCCATTGACCTCGTCAAACAAGTGACTGAAATGAATCAGGGGCGTTATTTGGATGAGAATATTAGCAATGGGCAAAAAACAGATTTTTGTATCGGGATTGCCGGCTATCCGGAAAAACATTTTGAGGCCCCTAATCTGGATTATGACCTTGCAATGACCAAAGCCAAGATCGAAGCTGGCGCACAATTTATCGTTACTCAAATGTTTTTCGACAATCGAAAATATTTCGAATACGTTGATAATTGCCGGGCAGCAGGTATTACGGTTCCCATCGTCCCCGGTTTGAAACCACTGACCAAAGCCTACCAACTTAGCTCAATTCCACGCAAATTTTATGTCAATATGCCGGACGAATTGGTACGCGAAGCCGCAACGTGCAAAACAGACCATGACATTCAGCAGCTTGGCATTGCCTGGTGCGCCGCCCAGTCCAAAGAGCTGAAAGAAAAAGGAGCCCCTTGCCTGCATTATTATACCATGGGCGATCCGGATACTACCAGAAAGGTTGTAGAACAAGTTTTCTGATCCATCTATATCAGTCAGCAGCCTATGATTCCGAATGGGGGTCGTAAGTTTGCGGAAAATCTGATGCCGATGCTTTTTAATCCGTCCTTACGATCCTGGGTAGACTACCCTACAGACAGCGAGTTTCCAATTCAAAATATACCCTTTGGGATTGCTTCACTTCCGACAGTGAGCAATAGATTTGCAGCCTCCCGTATTGGAGAGTTTGTGATCAACCTGGATATGTTGCAGTCTCTAGGCGCTTTTGCCGGCATTGAACTCCCTTCGAATATTTTTAAACAAGACGTATTAAACCCATTCATTTCACTTGGCAAACAGGTTACCTCTTCAGTACGTGAGCGTCTTATTACGCTCCTGGCGACGGATACCTCGGATGATACACTCAAACAGCAGTCCAATAAATGGCTTCACCCTATAGCACAATCGCAACAGCATCTGCCGGTGGCTATAGGTGACTACACTGATTTTTATTCCAGCATCGAACACGCTACCAATGTGGGCATCATGTTCAGGGACGCTCAAAATCCCTTATTGCCCAATTGGAAACACCTCCCCGTTGGTTATCATGGCAGGGCATCCTCGATCAGCGCATCCGGACATTCCTTCAACAGGCCCAAAGGACAGACAAAACCCGATGATGGTCCACCGATTCTCGAAGCAAGCAGGCAATTGGATTTTGAATTGGAAATGGGTTTTATTATAGGAAAGGAAATAGCCATGGGCGACCATGTAACTACTGCCGACGCCGAGAACTACATTTTTGGCCTGGTCCTTTTTAATGATTGGTCAGCAAGAGATATCCAACGTTGGGAATACGTGCCTTTAGGTCCATTCCTTGGCAAAAATTTCGCTTCCACAGCTTCGCCATGGATTGTAACCCTTGAAGCATTGGAGCCATTCAGAATCCATGGCCCGGAACAGGAGCCAGGAGTATTGCCTTATCTGGCTTTTACAGGAGCACGCAATTACGACATTCAACTTAGCGTTTCCATACAACCATCAGGTAGCAACCCAACTGTAGTGTCTAAGTCCAATTTTCGATATATGTATTGGAACATGTGTCAGCAATTGGCCCATCACACGATTAATGGATGCAATATCCGGGTGGGTGATTTATACGCTTCAGGTACCATCAGCGGCCCGACCGAAGACAGTTATGGATCAATGCTTGAATTGAGTTGGAAAGGAACCCGAAGTCTTACTCTTTCTGATGGATCTACGCGGAAATTTATTGAAGATGGAGATCGTGTCATTTTGGAAGGATTTGGTGAACAAGAAGGCATCCGCATCGGTTTTGGCCCATGTGCTGCTATTGTCCTGCCTGTAAAGGAATAATTATGATTCGGTGCGTAGCTTTATTATTGATCCTATTGGGATCCTGTCCTTCTTATGGACAGGAATCACTTCAGGCCGTCACCAAGCGAATCATTAATCATCCTCTTTTAGAAGGGAGTTCGATTGGTATTAGTATTAAAGACGCATCGTCCGACAACATACTTTATGCCTATAATGACAATCTGCTGCTGGTGCCCGCCTCCAACATAAAGATACTTACCACAGGTGCAGCATGGTTTTACCTTGGATCAGAACATCGCAAAAAAACGATTTTAGCATTGTATGGTACGGTCATCGATTCAGTTTTAATTGGTGAAGTACGGCTTATTGGTGAAGGGGACCCTAGCCTTGCATCGGGTAGATTTGGCATGGAGACGACCCCCGATTCCGTT
This sequence comes from Chitinophagales bacterium, assembly GCA_038328415.1. Taxonomy (GTDB): domain Bacteria; phylum Bacteroidota; class Bacteroidia; order Chitinophagales; family Saprospiraceae; genus JAGNXB01. The sequence continues at coordinate 2,448 of JBBQMA010000160.1, forward strand.
CTGAGTCGTTGGGCCACATTTATTTCAAGCCAGGGCATTAAAGCCATTCGGGGTAGTATCCGTTGTACGCCCGATCGGTTTCCCGGTCCATCCGTAGGGCTTACATGGGAATGGAGCGACCTCGGCGGTTGTTTTGCACAAGGCCAATGGCCCATCAACTGGCAAGACAATTGCCTGCCGGTCACCGTTCAATCAGATTCTATAGGCTGGCGGGTTACCACCGATAGTATGGTCTTGCCCTGGACGGTCATCTATCAACCCGACAGCAATGAGGACAATCACGAACCCGCTTATTTTACGGGTAGTCCGGATGCAACAACACGCTGGATCGGCGGTGCTGCTGATCTTAAATTCCCCATGGCCATGCGCGCCAGTTTATCAGATCCACCCAACTATGTCATTCGCGCCTTCCAATCCCGATTGGAAGCATTAGGTATATCGGTTATTACGAATGGCAAAGGCAAAAATGGATTGCCCCTGATCGCTGCAGATACTATTTTGTCTCCGACTATCCAGGTATTGACGGCCAGCATTAACGGAGACAGCCGAAACATGTATGCAGAAATGCTAGTCCGATGGATCGGCAAACAATTCCGGAATACGGCTTCAACTGATGCTGGTATTAAAGGCATCAAAACCTGGCTGAGAAACCTTGGAATTGATGATGGAAAAAGCTGGATATACGATGGCAGCGGCATGAGCAGGCATAATGCCATATCCGCCGAGCTATTGACCAGGGTCCTTTGCAAGATTCATCAGGACAGTTTGCGTTATCCGGGATTTAAAGCCACCCTTTCCCAACCCGGCGAATCCGGAACAGTGCGTGCATACTTAAAGGACAAACACCTAAAAGGAAAAGTATGGGCAAAATCAGGTACTTTAAATCGGGTTCGTGCACTCAGCGGATACCTTGAAACCAAATCTGGAAAATTGTTGTCTTTCAGTATCATTGTCAACCAATATGGTGGACAAACTCATGAATTCTACGGGCTTGCACAACAATTATTATTGGCTTTTGCTGAAGAGATCCCAAATCCGCCAAAAGAATAGAGCCAATCTCTTAACAAGTGCTTACTTTAGTGCCTGTGAGAACACTGCCAGCACTACTACTCCTATTATGCTTCATAGCTTGCGATTTTATTGCAAAAAACCAGCCGGTTGCCAATCAGGCTCCTATCTCCCCTGACGACAAATTTGACGATTTGCTTGGTGCCTATGAAAACAAGGAGCGGGACATCTGGCAGCATCCAGACGATGTGCTTACTTCTATTGGAGATTTATCCGCCAAAACGGTTGCAGACATTGGGGCGGGATCCGGCTATTTTAGCTTTAAGCTGTTGCCGCTTGCAGAAAAAGTAATTGCGATTGAGATTGATGAGCGTTTTGTACGCTATTTAGAAGAGCGGCGCAGTGTACTAAAAGGGGATCTGGCAAAAAAATTAGAGATCCGACTTGCAACCATAAGCGATTCACACTTGGATGATGCCGAGGCAGATCTAATATTAGTGGTCAATACCTATATCTATTTGCAAAACAAAGTGTCCTATCTCACGGCATTGAAAAAATGCCTAAAGCCAGGGGGGGAAATTATCATTGTTGATTTTCAAAAGAAACCAACGCGTATGGGCCCTGCTGTAGAGCTCCGATTGGCCCCTCGCCAAGTAGAAGATGACCTGCGTGAATCCGGATTTCAGAATGTGCATATTGACAATACGACCCTACCCTATCAGTACATTATTAAAGCTCGGGGTGAGTGACTGGCATTTAGCGCTCAATGAGGCTTTCTCGCTCAGGACCGGTTGAGACCATTGTAACTTTAACATGAAGATATTCCTCCAGAAAGGTTAGGAATGATTTGCAGGCTACGGGAAGTTTCTCATAAGAATCACAATGTGCAAGATCTTCTTCCCAACCTGCAAATGAATGGTATTCAGGCGTCACTTGCGTTTGATTCAAGTCAAATGGAATATTGCTGTGACGTTTGCCCTCATATAAATAAGCCGTTGCCGCTTTAATTTCGGCCATGGCATTAAGAACATCGATCTTGGTGACAGCCAGTTGGGTCACACCATTGAGCATTATCGTGTACTTCAAAAGTGGAAGATCGATCCAACCGCAGCGCCGCGGTCTTCCGGTGGTAGAGCCAAATTCATGTCCGGCCTTCCGCAGAAAATCACCAGTTTCATCATGCAGCTCCGTGGGAAAGGGACCACTACCCACCCTCGTACAATAGGCTTTAGTTATACCGATGACTTGTCCAACTTTCTGAGGTGCCAGACCGAGACCCGTACAAACACCTGCAGTAATGGTGTTCGATGAAGTTACATAGGGGTAAGTGCCGAAATCAACATCTAAAAGGCTACCCTGGGCACCTTCAGCCAATACCCTTTTACCTGCGAGCAGGGCATCATGGAGGTAATATTCTGCATCAATATGGTGCAGACTTCGCAGGGTGTCCAGGCTTTCCATCCACCTCGCCTCTTCGTCCTCCAAGTTGAAATCTATATCGGGAAAGAGCGAAATTAAATGAAGATGTTTTCGTTTAAGCGCCTGATAATTTGAGTCAAATCCCGCCAGTTGGACATCTCCAATCCGTAAGCCGTTCCTGCCGGTCTTATCCATGTAGGTAGGTCCTATACCCTTCAGTGTCGAACCGATTTTGCTGGTTCCTTTTGATGCCTCACTTGCGGCATCTAGGTACCGGTGTGTTGGCAATATGAGGTGGGCCTTGCGTGATAGCAACAACGTATCCTTATAAGCCAGGCCTACATTATCTAATTGTCCAAGTTCCTTCTTAAGGATAACAGGATCGACAACGACACCGTTACCAATCAAATTAATAATTCCGGGGCGGAAGATTCCCGAAGGTATCGTGTGTAAGACGTATTTGACGCCATCGATAACCAGCGTATGACCGGCATTGGGACCTCCCTGGAAACGAGCGACGATCTGGTAATGGGGTGCAAGTGCATCAACTATCTTGCCTTTACCTTCATCACCCCATTGTAATCCGAGCAGCACATCTACCTGCATAGTTATTTTTCTAAAGAAGCGGTAAAGATCGCCTATTCTTTAGGAAAGTTAGTCAATTAATCCAGGAAAACGGATTAAAAAATGGGAAGTATTATTGGTTGGGCACGAGAGCCGTATCCACACTGGGTATGAAGTCAAAGACAGCCCGTAACCGTGTTAGTTCAAAAAGCCTCATAACAGCCGGCTGAGGCTCAGTCAACAGAAGCTGACATCCAAAATGACGCAGATGGCGCCATAACGCTAGTAGAAGATTCAGTCCCGTACTGTCAATGTAGTCCAGATTGGATAAATCAACGACAACTGACTTACAGCCATCCTGAAGGCGGCGATTGACCTCGTCGAGGATCGCACGATTGTCCATATCGGACAATAACCGGTACAGATAGAGCACCTGCACCGCATTTTTGTGGGTGAAACGATAGTTCATGGGGATCGGGATTAAAGTCCTTAAACGTGTGCTACTTCAAAACCTGTGCCGTTCTTGCACAGGCCCCGTCGCAATCACCATACAAAGTTAATGCATGATGTCGAATCTTGAACTTTAATATATCACCCATCATATCTTTTATCTGCTGAATGCGCGGATCGCAGAATTCAATAACCTTTCCGCAGTCCAGACAAATGAGGTGATCGTGCTGCTTATACCCATATGACCGCTCATATTGAGCCTGATTTTTTCCAAATTGATGCTTTCGCACCAAATCACAATGCACCAATAATTCCAGCGTATTATAGACAGTTGCGCGACTTACTCTGTAATTATTCGTTTTCATGTGAATGTAAAGTCCTTCGGCATCAAAATGATC
>JBBQMA010000161.1:0-6253 GCA_038328415.1 Chitinophagales bacterium
CAGCACCAGGCATATTAGCAACACAATAATGAACAACCTCATCGATAATGTAGATAGGATCATCATGTGTCGTTGGTTTGGTTGTTTCAAAACAACCACCCTGGTCTACGGCTACATCAACCATTACCGTTCCCGGACGCATTTCTTTCAGCATATCACGGCGAATCAACGAAGGGGCTTTCGCCCCTGGAATCAGCACAGCACCGACAATTAAATCGCTTTGGCGAATCTCCTGGATAATATTGTATTCATTTGAATACTGGGTAATGACATTAGCAGGCATTACATCGGACAAATAACGCAAGCGAGGAAGGCTGACATCCATGATAGTGACAATAGATCCTAAACCTGCAGCCATCTTGGCCGCCTGTGTGCCTACAACGCCGCCGCCAAGCACCAACACTTTGGCCGGAGGAACACCTGGTACTCCACCCAAAAGGATACCCCTTCCCTGGACAGGTTTTTCTAAATATTTAGCACCTTCCTGAATGGCCATCCGACCAGCTACTTCAGACATAGGAACTAACAAAGGAAGACTTCGATCTGGTAATTCTACTGTTTCATAAGCAAGACAAACTGCTTTGCTTTGAATCATTGCCTTGGTCAATGGTTCATATGAAGCAAAGTGAAAATACGTAAAGACAAGCTGACCCTCGCGAATCAGTGGATACTCCGAAGCGATCGGCTCTTTGACTTTAATGATCATTTCTGCAATACCGTATATTTCCTCAATGGTGGGCAAAATAATTGCGCCTGCCCCGCTATATACATCGTCGGCAAAGCCGGAGTTAAATCCTGCAGTGGATTGTACATATACTTTATGTCCCCGTTTTGTCAGTTCAAGCGCGCCAGCAGGGGTGAGGGCTACACGGTTTTCACTACTCTTGATTTCCTTAGGTACACCAATGATCATTGTTCGGAATATTTGATTAGAATGAGACCGCGAAGTTAATACCCTAGTTTCGTTTTAACCACTTCAAAAGACTCAAACAGTGGAAATAAAAAAAGCCCGTGACGTTTCACGAGCTTCTTTAATAGACGAAGGGTAACTAAACCCAAAACTTACACATTAGGAAAATATGCAATATCTGTGCCAACATATTAAAATAAAGTATCATTTAAAAATAGGCTCTCCTTTACTATCGGTATGATTCCCTTAGCAACCGCTTCCCTGTACATGCTGGTTATGGCTAACCTTCCTTCGGCTCCCAAATCTTCCGAAAACCGATTCACATATAATGCAATATGTTGATTTCTAACCTCCAGATCCATCTCTTGGGCATGCAATGCAACAAAACCGGCCGACTGATCGGGATGTTTCATGGCGTATCGAACAGAGGCGGCCAACGAATCATTAATCTCATGCTTTAACGACTCCGGCAAATCTCTGCGCACAGCAATGCCCCCTAATGGAATCGGGAACCCTGTTGATTTTTCCCAATAAGAACCCAGATCCTGAATTAGCCGAAGTCCTTTTCTAGCATAAGTAAATCGATTCTCATGTATGATAACCCCAGCGTCCACCGTTCCGGCAAGTATGGCATCCTCAATTTGGTGGAACGTCATAAAGACTTTGTTGGAAATCGTAGGAAAAGCCTGATTGAGAAGGAAATGTGCCGTTGTAAGTTTTCCTGGGACAGCAACCTTCATTTTATCTAAATCCGCAAGCCTTACTTCTTGCTTTGCAATCAAAAGGGGCCCGCATCCGAAGCCAAGGGCACTACCGGCATCTAGAAGCTGATAATGTGCTGAGGCATAGGCATAAGCATGGTAGGATAACTTTGTGACAGGATACAAACCCAACAATGCGTGTTCGTTGAGTGATTCTACATCTTCCAAATGCGGCTGCCATTGTACCTTTGGTCCTTCCACCAGGCCAGAAAGCATGGCATGAAATATAAAGGTATCATTTGGGCAAGGTGAAAAACCAATTGCCAGTTGCATGAATCAAGCTTTTGTCTATGAAAAAAATGTTGGTTTCTCCCCAAATTGTATTCGAAGATAATCACCTCTTGGCCTTAAACAAGCCCAATGGTATGCTGGTTCATGCTGATATAACCGGCGACAGCACATTGGAAGACTGGGGCAAATCTTATTTAAAAAGTCAATATGACAAACCCGGGAATGTCTTTCTAACGCCGTGCCATAGATTGGATAGGCCAGTCAGTGGCGTTTGTTTATTCGCACGCACAAGTAAAGCACTTTCGAGGGTTCAAGAACTTTTCAGAAACCGGGAGATCAAAAAAACCTATTACGCTATAGTCACTAATCGGCCGGAACCCCTACAGGGGCACTTGACGCATTATATTGACAAACAGGGTCCAGGCCAGCCTGTCAAAGCACTTCCCGGCGTAAGTCGTAGACATCCTGATGCAAAAAAGGCTGAGCTTTCTTACGAACTGATAGCTGAAATGGATCATCTCATTTTACTGCGAATTAATCCAGACACTGGTCGCCCCCACCAAATCAGGGCACAATTGGCAACTTCAGGGTGGCCAATAAGATGTGATTTGAAGTATGGATCGACCATTAAACCGGATTTTGATGGGATATATTTGCACAGCTATTCACTTGAATTTGTGCACCCTGTCAAACAAGAGTTGGTTAAAATAACAGGTGATCTGCCTAGGGATCCAATCTGGAATAGATTCACTCAGTTTATGGGCGAATAGCTCATTGCTTATAAACTTAGTCCAAGAGGAACAACTTAATAAGGTATTCATCCTGCTATTTCTATAACGAAATTCTGGATTTGGATAAGCTAATTATGATGATGGGTCAATGAGAAACATGTTTAATCCTATTCAACTTTCCGGCCCGGGGTGGGGCAGGGTTTCTAAATAATAGTGCAGGCTCCTATGCCGTATCTAATTTAGCTAGTACTTAGGGATCATAGGTTGTTGGCGGGAATTTGAAAATTTTTGCCCTTATTTGTTAAGTCCCTGTTATTTAAAGGCGATGAATAAATGTTTTTCTAAAGCTTATTAATTGAGACAAACTAACATCGAAAAGCCAACATACACAAAAGGCCGCCTTATGGGCGACCTTTTGTGTAATGGCGGAGGAGGAGGGATTCGAACCCCCGATGGACTTTCACCCACGTCGGTTTTCAAGACCGATGCATTCAACCACTCTGCCACTCCTCCCGGAGCGGATGCAAAGGTACATATCCCATTTGATTTATGAAACGTAGGTTTCTAATTTTACGAAGTCCCTAACAAGAATACTGTTCCTTGTAAAATGAATGCAATTGGATTTCTTAAGCTCATTGAGGACCAGAGTGACAGTTTGACGTGAAGTACCCGTTATACTTGCAATATCCTGCTGGGTTAGGCCATGTTTTAGATAAAATTCATAGCCTACTTTACGGCCACGCTCAAGGACAGTATTTTTCAAATATTCAATAATTCGAGTGCGTGCATCCTTATGGATCAAATCTTCAGCACGATGTTCAGCATGTCTTAGGCGTTTGCCAAAGGCTTGCATAATAAGCATATGTAATTGAAGATTATGAATCATTGCTTGCAGCATAACCTCTGTATCCAAAGCCAACAATTTAGTTTCTTCTGCCATAGTCATTGCAAACCCTTCACGAACATCTTCGCCCATAAGGCTTAGCTCACCAAATAACGCCAGCGGATGGAGAATATCCCGAACACTTTCTTTATGCTCCTCACTATACACGCCTAATTTAACACTCCCGGCAAGTAGAAAAAAGACTTCTCCAGATTTATCTCCAGGTACATAGAGATATTGGTATTTCGGCTTGATGATCACTTTGGATTGAATGGCAATTTCCTGAATGACGTCATCGCTCAATGTGTTAAAAAAAGGAAACTGTCGTAGGGCGGTGGTTCTTTCATAAGTATTCATGGCTGCATATTTAATAGAAAGACCCTAAAAATGAAAGTAACCCCTATCCCATTCGGATAAATTGTTATCTAATTGTTAATTATAGGTAGATTTTTCTAAAAACTCAGCAGGTTGACTGTGGTGAAAAGTTGGATAATAGCCTGTGCCATTATCCCAATCTATTTAAAATCAATGACATATGAAGAACACCCACCCCAATATGTACGCACAATCCGATTTATGTTTGGTATGAAGCTTTACTGGCCTCATTAACATTGACTAGAAATAGAAGATGATTAACTATTTGGCCTGCATTCCCTGCTGCCATGGAACTGAAAGTAACCTTTGAAGATCTACATGTTTACGAATCATTTCTTCAGCCAGATTGACTTTCCAGGGGGTTTTGGTATTAATTTTAACCTCGATCCGGTTAATTTTTACTGCTGAACCATACGTATCATATAGCGTGCTAACCACAGGGATTCTGTGGCTAAGAACATAATCTTCTATGTCTTGAGGGATTTCTACTTCAGAAGCCTGCGTTCCGTCTCCGGTAATGATGATACCTGCCAAAGGGCACTTTTGAATCCCTAGGATGTCTTGAATACCCATCATTTTTCGCAGGGTATCCGGCATCCTATTGCTGCTGGAAACAAGGAGAATATTGCTCATCGCACCCAATTCATTCACTTCAAGCAATGACCCGGCAATGGTGTTTTCTACTCGATTGTCCATGGCATCAGAATTGTACAGTACTTTTCCCTTGATTGCACGGGAAATCGTATCCATGATGGGGTTAGCCAAACTTTTATCATAGGGAAGGTAACCTAAAATCGGGGGACCTTTAGATCAAAGCTTACGCTCAAGATAACTTTTGATCTTTGTAAGCTTATCCGGTTGTACCTTATTAATAATGTATCCTGCTATAGTAACACCCTCCTGATGGAATAATGCTGAACTCATTGCGATTTCATCGATTGTACTTCCAATGCCTCCCTCTACAATAAGAATAACCTCAGCATTTAATAAGCGTGCCACGGCAGCATTCGACAGATCGACGACGCTTCCTACACCCGGATGTCCGGTTCCTTCATATATTACCGCTTCATATTCTCTCTCCAGTATAGAGGCAGCATGTAATATTCGTTCTCGGTAATTATACTTTTCAGGATGATCGATGAAATCCGTTGTCGCTCCGGGACCGAGGATTACCGGACTATGAATAGTCGAATCCAAATTAAAGTTCATGCTCTGAGCGAATAATACAGCATCTTTATCTGCATAGTCGTTTCTCCATCCCAAGGCTTTTTGCCCTACAGGTTTACAATAACCAACATTGAAACCCTGACTTTTAAAAGCTTTAACTAGTCCCAAGGTGGAAGTTGTTTTTCCCACATGTTGACTAGTTGCTGCCACATAGTATTTGATCATCTTTTGCCTCTTATCCTATAATTTACTAAAATTAAGTCAAATATTTGCTTTTTTAACCAAAAACAACCTTGCAATATAGCATCGTATGATAAAATAGACTATTTTTAACCGTTGTTTTTCAATGTGAAACTCCAAAATATCCTATTTTATGAAAACACTCTTACGATTTTGTCTAGTTTTTGTACTGGCCTTAAGTTTTCAATGCGCTCAGGCGGTCTTACCAAATGGTAGTCCGGCAGTAGATTTTACGGTAACCGACCTCAATGGTCAGGAATGGAATCTTTTCGATCTCCTCGATGAAGGTTACGTTGTCTACCTGGAATTTTCTGCTACTTGGTGTGGTCCTTGTTGGAATTACCACAATGGCAACCATCTTAAGAATCTCTGGAATGAAAAAGGACCTAATGGAACCGATGAGGTTTTTGTCATTTTTATTGAGGCTGATCCAAACACCAATACGGCGTGTCTATATGGCCCATCTGGTTGTGTTGGAGGTACCCAGGGCAACTGGGTTAACGGGACTAACTTTCCAATTACAGATTTGACTTGGGCAAATCATAGTATTGCTTCTAACTATCAAATTACTTATTATCCAACAATCTATTCAATATGTCCTGTCACAAGAAAGGTATATGAAGCTGGCCAGCGTTCTAAAGATGGTCACTATGAATATGTATCGAGTTGTGCAATGACAACATACTTATTAAACAGTATCACCGATGTAAGCTGCAATGGTGAAAATGATGGTGGCGTTGATATCTCCCCGGTAAACGGGACGGCCCCATATCAGTATACGTGGAGCAATAACCAGGGAACACAGGACCTAACCAACGTTCCCGCCGGTACTTATTCCTGTGAGATTCGGGAAAAAAATGGGATAAGGGTAGAAACAGCAGATTTTGTTGTTGGCCAGCCTGATGCCATTAATGTTACCAATGACGGCATTACAAAAGAGACTTGTCCCGGATAT
>JBBQMA010000162.1:0-6226 GCA_038328415.1 Chitinophagales bacterium
GCCTATTTCGGTACAAGCAAAACGACCTTTTACCTCGAACTGGTGCCTTCCTATGGTTTTAACGAACCTAACTTTGCCGGTGCGGTACTTGATTCACTGATCTTAACTGTTGCTGCAGACACCAGCTTCATCGCAGGGACTCCCACGGCTATGCCTACCTTAAATGTGTTCAGATTGCAGAGCCCGTTGCCCAAGGTAGACATGTATTCAACGCGCTCCTTCCCGGTTGATCCTACACCAGTAGGCAGTTATACGGGACCTGTTTGGCCCATTCCGATGTACACCTCGTTGGATTATACGACATCGATCGACACCATCACACGATCCCAGTTTCGCTTCCGTCTGGATGATCAGTTGGGCCAGGAACTCATGGCATTGGATAGTGCCAACCTTGTGGTGGATTCGCTCTTTATCTCAAATCTGAAAGGCTTTGCTCTCGAATTTGCTAATCCTATGCAGGCTTATGTGGGTTTGTTGTTTAATAATACCAGCACACATTTGACACTTTATTATACGGTTCAGGATACCTTGAAAAAACAAGCCCGTTGGATTCCTGTCAGTTTTCCTTCTACGCCACGGACCAGTCATTTATATCAATTTGTCGATCGTCAAACAGCGACGTATCCAAACCTTTTACTGAATAATACCGCATCGGACTCTGTACACTTTTTACAGGGTTTGGCCGGGATGGATATAGAACTTTATTTTCCGCACCTGCCGCAACAGCAGCTCATTTTGGTGAATCATGCATCACTGGAATTTACCGTTTGCCCAATTGACGGCGAAGCACCTGGCGCACTGGGACCACCGGACCAAATTGAAATCTATACCTATGCCTCAGATGGCAGCCTCGTCCTCATTGACGACGTGGGTTTCGCTTCATCCAGTGGCCTTTTTGGGCTTCAGACCTACTTTGGAGGTATCCCTCTGAAAAACAGCAGTACGGGCACCATTACCTATCGGTGCAATGTGTCTGCACAGGTTCAAAAAATACTGGAAGGCAGCGCAACGCCGCTGATGTACGTTCGGTTATATAACAGACAGAACACGCCGAAACGAACAACACTATGCGGAGCTTCGGGCTCACACCCACCCAAACTGACAATCACTTATACGCGCCTTAATACCTAAGCTCATGTGCGGTATTGTTGCTTATGTTGGTCAAAAACAAGCTTACCCTATCCTGATCAAAGGCCTCCAGCGTCTGGAGTACCGTGGATATGACAGTGCCGGTATAGCACTGTTCAACGGTGGACTGCACGTGTATAAACGTCAAGGCAAGGTCAGTGAGCTAATTGAATTTTTAGAAGGAAAAGATATTTCCGGAACAAGCGGCATTGGCCATACCCGATGGGCTACGCATGGTCCTCCAAATGACATTAACGCGCACCCCCACCAGTCTGGGAATCGCCGGTTGACGCTGGTCCACAACGGAATTATCGAAAACTATGCCTTGCTAAAGGAAGCACTATCCAAACTGGGCCATACCTTCGAAAGCGACACCGACACGGAGGTACTTATTCATCTGATTGAGGAGTTGCAAACGCGTGACAATCTGCGTCTGGAAGAAGCAGTGCGCGTAGCGTTAAGTAAAGTGATTGGTGCGTATGCCATCGTCGTCATGGATGAGCTTGAACCAGGCAAAATAGTTGCAGCACGGAAGGGAAGTCCCTTAGTCGTTGGCATTGGCGATGACGAATTTTTAGTCGCTTCCGATGCAACGCCAATTGTGGAGCACACCAAACGCGTTGTATACCTCAAAGATGAGGAGATAGCCACCCTCTCCAGAGATGGCTTTATGCAAATCAAAACGATAGGTAATGAAGTGCAGACCCCATACATTCAGGAACTAACACTCCAGATAGAGCGCCTGGAAAAGGCTGGGTATGAACATTTCATGCTCAAGGAAATTCATGAACAGCCCCGCACCATTGCCGACGGCATGCGAGGTCGTCTCAATGCAACTGAAGGTTGGATTCGGCTGGGGGGACTGGAAGAATTCAAGACCCGGTTCATGCAGGCCGAACGGATTATCATCATTGGATGTGGTACATCCTGGCACGCTGGCCTGGTCGGTGAGTACCTCATCGAGGATCTGGCGCGCATTCCTGTGGAAGTAGAATATGCATCTGAATTCCGCTACAGGAATCCGGTGATCAAGGAAAATGATATCATCATCGCGATGTCACAGTCCGGCGAAACGGCAGACACCCTTGCCGCCATCGAATTGGCGCGCGAAAAAGGAGCCTTAGTTTATGGCATCGTCAATGTAGTTGGATCATCGATCTCCCGTCTTACAGACGCAGGGAGCTACATCCATGCCGGTCCGGAAATAGGCGTCGCATCAACCAAGGCTTTTACTGGTCAAGTGACCTTATTAACTTTATTGGCACTATCTCTTGCACACCACAAGGGCACCATTTCGGCGACACAATATCAGCGAATGCTGACCGAATTGGAAAGTATACCTGCGAAAATAACCGAGGTACTCAAATGCGAGCCCCAGGTTCAATACATCGCAAAGGAAATACAGCATACCATTAATGCATTATATCTGGGCCGAGGATACAATTTCCCCGTGGCCCTTGAGGGCGCTTTGAAGCTCAAGGAAATATCCTATATCCATGCAGAAGGGTATCCGGCAGCAGAAATGAAACATGGTCCCATTGCACTGATCGACGAAAATATGCCGGTTATCATCCTGGCCACAAACCGGAGCGCATACGATAAAATCGTTTCGAACATTCAAGAAGTCAAAGCCCGCAAAGGAATGGTCATTGCGATTGTCAATTATGGTGAAAAAGCCATTAGTGGAATGGCTGATTTTACTATTGAGATTCCTGAAACGGAAGATGCACTGGCACCCTTGTTGTCTGTAATTCCGCTACAGTTGTTGTCTTATTATATTGCCGTAGGCCGAGGTTGCAATGTGGATCAACCCCGCAATCTTGCCAAATCTGTCACCGTCGAATAAAAATCCTTATGCCTAACGCTCTCCAAACGGAGTATAACTCGCAAAAACCTACGCTAATTATTAGTGAATACGGTCGAAACGTTCAAGATCTGATCGCTTTTGCTAAAACTGTCGAGGATCCCGCCAAACGGCAGAAGACGGTCCAGATGATTATTGAAATCATGCGGATCGTCAATCCCCAGAAAAGTGCATTCGAGGATGTTACCGAAAAGCTTTGGAAACACTTTTTCCGGATTGCAAATTATGATATTGACGTAAAGCCACCTTTTGGTGAAAAGCCTGAAAGACCTGACCTGACCGCCCAACCATCTGCGATGCCTTACCCGGTCCAGGAGGTTAAATACCGTCACTACGGGCATAACATTCAGGTGCTGGTTCGCAAAGCACTTTCCATGGAGCCGGGTGACAAACGCAACGAGCTGGTCATTATCATCGGTTCATATATGAAACTGGCCTATAAAACCTGGAACAGGGAACAATATGTCAGTGACGATCTGATCAAGGCCGATCTTGAAAAACTATCGGGTAACCAGCTAACCATTGAGGAAGGCATACAGTTCGATACTGCCCTTGCACCGGTGACATATGCGCAGCAAAATCAGGGCTCGGGCTATCGCCGGGGCGGCAATAAGTACCAGGATCGCAATGCAGGTCGCAGTAGGTATAACAATGGAGGCAACTCGAGCGGTGGCTCCTACAATAAAAATAGGCGCCGCAAGTAAGATTCCTGAATTACTTAACCGACTTTTCACCGGGGTTTATGCCATAAGTGGTAAAGGCGACCTATTTTAGCAGCAAAGTCTAAGCCATGATCGGAGATAGTTTTGAAGTTATCGGTGGGTCACCCCTCCAGGGTCGGATCACGCCCCAGGGAGCTAAAAATGAAGCACTGCAGATCCTATGTGCCGTGTTGCTCACCGAGGAGCCTGTCACGCTTCGAAATGTGCCGGCCATTCGCGATGTACAGGCTTCCATTGAACTCCTGGTTGGTCTGGGCGTACAAGTCGAAAATACAGGTGATCACCAGTGGACATTCATCGCAAAAGACCTGAATACAGATTTCCTGGCAAAGGAAGAATTTGCGTTAAAAGCCGGCCGAATTCGCGGTTCCGTTATGCTCATCGGACCCTTACTCGCACGTTTCGGAAAGGCACTGCTGCCCAAACCGGGAGGAGATAAGATTGGTCGAAGAAGGCTCGATACGCATTTCCTGGCTTTTGAAAAACTTGGGGCCAAATTTAATTATGCCGAGGAATCCAATCAATATTGGATTGAAGCCAAACAACTAAAAGGTGATTACATTCTCATGGATGAGATTTCTGTGACTGGCACAGCAAATCTCGTTATGGCGGCTGTACTTGCCAAGGGAACAACGACCATTTACAACGCGGCCTGCGAACCTTATCTGCAGCAACTTTGTCGCATGCTCAACGCTATGGGCGCCCGTATTGCCGGTATAGGTTCCAACCTGCTGACTATTGAAGGTGTAGACACATTGGGCGGCACTACACATACGATGTTGCCCGATATGATTGAGATAGGGAGCTTCATTGGTCTGGCGGCTATGACCCGTTCGGAAATCACGATTGAAAATTGTCGGGTAGACCAGCTAGGTATTATTCCCGACACCTTTCGGAAATTCGGTATTGCATTTGATATTCAAGGCGATGATATTCATATCCCGGCTCAGGATAGCTATACCATCCAAACGTTCATCGATGGCTCAATCCTGACGGTATATGATTCACCCTGGCCGGGATTCACACCCGACCTGATGAGTATATTGGTGGTGCTGGCCACGCAGGCTAACGGAAGCGTGCTCATTCATCAGAAGATGTTTGAAAGCCGGTTATTTTTTGTCGATAAACTGATCGATATGGGGGCGCAGATCATTCTGTGTGACCCGCGCCGAGCCACCGTAATTGGTTTGGGCCGAAAATATCCTTTGCGCGGTATTGCGATGTCCTCACCGGATATTCGTGCCGGCGTGGCCCTGCTAATTGCAGCTTTGTCTGCCGAAGGTCGTAGCGTGATTCATAATGTTAATCAGATTGACCGTGGATATGAAAATATCGATGGCCGTCTGCTGGCTCTGGGTGCTCAAATTCGCCGAATCGACAGCTAGCCACCCTATCAAGTAAATAGGGTTTTATTTGCGGAAGCTTCCTCCCTTAGAAGTATTTTAACTTTTTCCAGGTAATGGAGATCACCGAGGCATCTACCTAATGTCATTGGCAACGATGTAACCGGCTTCTATCTTTGGCCTGTAATTAAAAACAACTGACCATGAAACCTTTAAAATGGCAGGGGGTTATGCGTGCTCCCTTTAATCATTGGGTCGACAGTTTTTTTGCCGACGATGATCCGGAGTTCCAGACTTGGCGTAATCAGTGGCCCAAATTGCCTGCAGTTAATGTCAAAGAAACACCTGAGGCGTTCGGCATAGAAGTAGCAGCTCCGGGATTTGACAAAGCAGATTTTCAGATAGACGTGGAAAATGGCATTTTGTCCATCCGTGCCGAGAAAAAATCGAAAAAAGAAGAAGCAATAACTGACAAGAATTATCTCAGAAGAGAATTCAGTTATTCCCGGTTCGAACGCCAATTTTCACTGCCTGAAGGCATTGAAGAAAAGAATGTAAAAGCCGAGTATTTAAATGGTGTGTTGGTTGTAAATATGCCGCGCAAAGCTGTGGATGCTCAAATCCCGGCATTACGATCCCTTTTTCTTAATCGTAGAGAGTATAATATTCAATTTTGAATTCCTTAAATTGCAAAACATAAAAAAGATCATGATGAATTTTCAGGATATCACCGTAGGGCAGGTAATGACCACACAAGTCTTTTTTGTGTCACCAGTCACGACTTTTGATAAAGTGAGGGACATTTTTGCTACACATGACTTTCACCATTTGCCTGTTCTCGAAGACGGCAGTCTTGTTGGAATGATAAGCAAATCGGACTTACTCTTGTTAAGTAATGCGTTCCCACTAGATGATCCGTCAAGAAGGCGTGAGCGAGACGAGGGATTACTGAGTCGGATTTTGGTGGGCGAAGTCATGACCATTCAGTTGGTAAGGTTGCGCCCGGATATGGCCATACCTGTGGCTGTAGGCATTTTTTTAGAAAATATTTTCCATGCAATGCCCGTTGTAGACGAAGGAGGTGATTTGGTAGGCATTATAAGCTGGATAGACTTGTTGCGGTTGGCCTACGTGCCTCAAAAACATCTTTCAAAATAAGGTAAGTAGTT
>JBBQMA010000163.1:0-6216 GCA_038328415.1 Chitinophagales bacterium
CACAAATATATTTATCCCCACTGAGCAAACGAAGTATTCGCACAGAAATTCAGGCGGTATCCAAATCGAATAATTTCATGGGGCCCTTAATGAGCCTGAATTACCGAGACCGGAATGCCCTAAAAGGAGGCGAACTATTCACCATTGGGGGGCAGGTTGGTTATGAAACCCAGGTGGCCGGAGGCCGGCGAACAGGGCTAAGTGCCTTCGAAACAGGAATTAACGCTGAAATCTCTATCCCACGGATTTTGTCCCCCTTTCACTGGAAATCAAATATTCTTTATGGCGTTCCGCGCACAAAATTCAGTGGCGCATTTAATATCCTTAACCGAGTTAATTTTTATGCCCTGCACTCTCTTTCTCTTGGATATTCGTATTTATGGAATACCAATCGCTACGTTTTTCATGAAATAAAACCGATCGCACTGACGTATACCCGTCTGGCCAAAACCTCTGACGCATTTGAAGAAATTCTCGAGAAAAATATATTTCTTCGTCGCAGTTTTGAACAGCAATTTATTCCGGGTCTGGAATATAAATTCAGTTACAATGAGCTGGGAAATACAAATAAAAGACGACATATTTTGATCCTTGCCAATGCGGATCTATCAGGCAACCTGCTTTATTTTACACAAAAGTGGTCAGGCGTAGATCAACCGGACCATTTGTTCGGAAGTGAGTTTGGCCGATTTGCCCGTTTGGATATCGATGCGCGTCATTATCTCAAAGCAGGAAATGGAAGAAGTCTGATCGTACGTCTGTACGGCGGCGTGGGCATTCCCCTCGGCCGCTCCCCTTCCCTCCCCTTTATAAAGCAGTATTTTTCAGGGGGCCCTAATAGCGTCAGATCCTTCCGTATCCGCTCCTTAGGTCCGGGCACATTCCAACCGGATAAATTGGACGCAGGTTCATTTTTTGATCAATCCGGCGACATCCGTGTGGAAGCCAATATCGAATACCGTTTCCCCATCATAAGATACCTGAATGGCGCGGTCTTTTCAGATGCCGGTAATATTTGGCTGGCCCGGGATAATCCGGATGTCCCTGGAGGCCAATTTTCATCCGGATGGCTGAGTGAGCTGGGGGTGGGCGCCGGTTTTGGACTCCGTCTCGATGTGGATTTTTTTGTCCTTCGGCTGGATTTATCCACGCCGATCCGAAAGCCATGGCTTCCTGAAAATGAACGATGGAGCACTCGGTTTAATTATGGCAGCGGGTTATGGCGGCGGGACAATCTTATTTGGAATTTCGCGATTGGATATCCGTTTTGAGTTTTTGGAGTTGAAGAGAAGGTTATGAGGCTTGCCTACCGTCGCGAAGGGGGAAATGGGGCTATTTATTCAAATACGCCGAATACATCCACACCAGCTTTTCCTGTGCACGTATATAATCACTCATCAGGGCATTGGTCCCTTCATCTGATGCGTCGGCAGCTAATGCTAAAATTTCCCGTTGAATGGAAATCAGGATACCGAAAGACGTTAGAATATTCGCTACTGCCTGGCCACCCTCAGAAACTTCCTTACTCTCGCCTATCTGAGCAATTTTAAAATAATTGGAATAAACATGATCCGGCGCATGGCCAAGGGTCAGAATTCGCTCAGCCACCTCATCGATCTTCAAAAAGAGGTCATTATATAATTCTTCGAATTTCAGGTGAAGCTCAAAAAATTTATCCCCTTTGATATTCCAATGATATCCACGGGTATTCTGATAAAACACAGAATAATTGGCTAATAAAATATTCAATTTTTCGGCCAGATGAGTGGCCTTTTCCATATCCAGACCGATTGCATTAAACGTTTTCATAATCAGGGTAATTAGAAAGCAAAATTAAAATTTATATGCTATCCACACAGTGATCCTCGTCACACATTGAAAACCACTTCCATTCCTTAAAAATATATGTAAAAGTGACGCCCACGACAGCACTTTAAACACAAACACCCAAACGAATGTTCTAAGCCAAATTTCTGTCATGTCCATTCGCTCTATCCTGCACCAATATCGCGTCGACACCCCACATATGGTGGGCGATGGCTTCCGCGTGTGCAATTATATTCCGGGACCCCGACAATTGCGGCAGGAGCTCAGCCCGTTTCTTTTACTTGATTACAATCCACCCTGGAATTGCCCACCGACGGAGACACCACGCGGCGTGGATGTGCATCCCCACAAAGGATTTGAGACGGTCACCATCGTGTTTGACGGCGAACTGGCCCATGCCGACTCCACAGGTAGCAGCGGCACCATCGGGCCTGATGAAGTGCAGTGGATGACTGCTGGAGCAGGGATATTGCACAAGGAATTCCAGACCCCAGCATTTAGCCAAATAGGAGGCACTCAGCACATGCTCCAACTTTGGGTCAACCTGCCCGCCAAGGATAAATCCCACACTCCCCGATACCAGTCTCTGACCAAGGAGAACATTCCCATAAAAACCGAAGGCGCGAGTTCTATCCGGGTCCTAGCGGGTACTTATGAAGAAATACAAGGCCCTGCAGTAACATTGAGTCCTTTAACAGTTCTTGACATTCGCCTGGCGCCCGGACGGGCATTCGGTATTCCGTTGCCCAAGGAATGGAACGCGATGATTCTCGTGGTCGGCGGGAGCATACGGTATGCCGGTATGACCCCGGCCGAGGCGGGTGACTTTCTAATTTTGGACCACAATGGACAGAGCATCTTATTTGAAGCGGAAGGTGATGAGGCACGTATCATTCTATTTGCAGGGGAACCTTTAAACGAACCCATTGCCGCCTATGGCCCCTTTGTAATGAATACCCAACGGGAGATCATGGACGCAATTGAGGAATTCCAAAGCGGAAAGTTTGGCGTGCTTTGATTCCATTCGCAAATGAACCTTCGAGGCGACCCAGGATTTAATGTGCCGTCTGAATATTCGTTTTAAGTCGCAAAGGCCAAAATAATTCTTTAATTTATTATGTCAGGTTCTGGTGAGCGCATATAACCACAAAATCACTCCGCCTTATTGCAATCGCCAGTGACTGTGATCAACAGATTCCACGCCCGAGATTGTTCCTTTTTTCGCCAAAAAAGTAAACAAAACCTACATAGCTGCCAGGCGGACTGGCATACGCGTCTTCGGCAGACTCTGAAAGTTGCTCACTATAAAATATTGTTTTTGTAGAACTGTAGAATAGCTGCGTCAAAGGTGCAGCGTAGAACCTGCCTTACGTCGCGCAACAGGCAGGTCGTAGAAGTAGAGTTTAGAATAAAGCGCACGAATTTACAGTTTTACGATCTGCCTAAGGGCTATGCAACGGTAGGTAGGCACCTGGCAAAAATGCCTATGCGATCTATCCCAAGTTGTTGGATGTTGGATGTTTGATGTTTGAGCAACCCTCAGCCAATCAGATTTTCGATCACGCGACACAACTGGCCAGCTTTCATTTCTTCACCGGTCACTTCAACGATGATAAATGAATCTGCAGGAATAGGTTCCAACACAATCTGGTTGATATACCATTTGGCTCCTACTGGGGCAAAATCTACAGGCTGAGCAGCCAACGTACTCATCAATATAAAGCATGATAAAACAGACATAAATTTATTCATGATTGGTTTTTTTTAGTGATTTACTCACCTCTGAATAATCAACTTCCCTGACCCAACCGGATAACCTCCATTGGTCAAAACTAAAAAATAACTTCCCATCGACAAGCCCGTAAGATCGAGATCCATCTGATTCGAATTGTTTTGCGGCCAGGACCAGGTCTGAACCATTCGACCTTGTAGATCATAACAGGTCAGCACACCACGATCCAGTTGTGATCTTGTTTGCTCAGGCAATTGAACAACTACATGATCCGCTGCTGGATTTGGTGACAAGCGCAACAAGGGCACATCCAGTGGTGCAAGCTCCTGGAAATTCTCTAAAGCTGTGATCACTTGTAGCACCCCATCACAACCCGGCTCTAGACAGCCGAGGCTATCCAGAACGACAAATAATACATTAAAATTCAAGGGTGGCCAGTTTGGGTGGGCAACAGTATCCACACTATCCGTCACAATACCTGTGATAGCAAAGCGATGATCATCCAACTCCGTCACACTCACGAATGCCAGGAAGGCTCCCTGCCAGGGTCGAGCCAGTGAGTCATTATAAATTCGCTCCCAGATCAATTCGCCCTCAGCAGAATATCGCTCGATAAAAGATTGACCTCGGCCTGCATCCGTCACTACTATTCCAACCGCAATGATTTCATCATTTTGTGTAGTCAATAAGTCATTTGTCGAATATCGGTAACTCCAATTATTCCAATGATATTCTTTCTTGAGAACCTCATTCTGATCATACCATCTCAAATTTCGAAATGGGCCAAAACCTTTATCCGCTAAAAAAGTATCCTTCTGCATGGCGGTCACAAAACCCCCATCCGTCGTAGCGGCAGTAAAGGGCAGCTGGTTATCATTGGGCACATCGATCAGCACTTTTTTCCAGAGCACATCCCCATCGCCATTGATCTTCACATATTGATAATAAACCCGCATCCAGTTGCCTGTCGGTAAGGGGTATCGTGCCAGTGTACTGGCTATATAGTTTCCATCACTCGTCGGTGTTAAATTGCCATAGGCCAGGGTTCCTAAATAATCATCCTTGATCTCCTTATACCACAAAAGATTTCCATTCGCATCAGTTTTCAAGACATAACACTCCGTTTCCTGCCAATCTCCATTTTCATACCGCGAATAATCACCATACATCAAAATATCCCCTTCAGGTGTCACGCAGACATCCGTGCCGTAATATCTCCTGTCTGGATCTTCTAATTCTGGGAAGGTAGTCATCCACACAACATTTAAAGCTGTGTCGTATTTGACCAATAATGTGCGCATCAAACCTTGATTATAGTCGACCCATTCACCTGTATAAAGCAAGCAACTATCAGGCGTGACAACACCTTTTGTTATAAATACATCTCCTTGTGGGCCAATGAAAGCCAACTGTTGAATAGGCAATGTTGTGTCTAGTGGAATCACTAATAATCTAACCTCTCGTTTATTGTTTTGATTGATATGCGCAGATTGTACATAGACACTTGTTCCGATTTGAATGGCATTGTTAGATACATATTATATCGGCAAGCCGGTAGTTTCAGCGTGAGGATCAATTGACCTCAAATATGTCTGGTCGGGCTGAGCAGCTAGATGCGTACTCCCACAAATAACGACCAAAATAAAATAGAGAAATAGTCGCATGTGCATGCTATTTTAAAATCGGGCAACTTAAAAAGCTGCCTGATAGGATTTGAGAAATAACTTAGTGTTGGATGATCACCTTGGCAGATTCCAAAATCTGCCCAGATGAAGAATCTTTGATCAAAATAACAACAATGCCTGCAGGCCAATCATTCACGAGATATCGAATACTCGATGATTTTGTAAGATAACGATATTGGCATGAACATTAATTTTCCTTGTGCTTCCTGATGGCAGAAAACGTAATAGATCAACAAAAACGGGATCACCATGGTGGCTTTCACACTGCATCCCTTCAGGAGCAGGTTGCCCTCCTTGTTCAGGAGGAGCGATTGAATCACTCATTCCACATAGTGCTGGCATCGGATCAATAGCCTGACCCGTTAGCCTGAAAGGTAGATTAAATAGAATCATTATAATAATGAGTAATCTTAATTGCCTGAACAAGTCAGGCGGTATATTTAAATGCCATCCCCTGAGGGGGCGGGGGGTCAATTAATTGATAATCAATGCAATACGAATAGCTAGAGAATGAAACTGGTTTTGATAAAGTTTTCATGATAAAATATTAAGAGGGTGAATAGTAAAACGCCAAAGAATTGCAATATTAATTATTGCCAAGTCCTCCAATCAAACTTAAATATCAGGCAATGTAAAATGATTTATCTAAAGTTGCAAGTTAAATATGATTTAATTTAAAAAATTTAACATTTGAACCCGAGCCCGCCTATGGCACCAGTGATATAGAGTGAGGAGACAGCAAAAAAAACATACCAGACCACGTGCTCAAAAATTTCTATGGTAAGAGGATCGACAATCGAGGACTGACGACCGAGATGTAACGAAACGAACAACCATCAACATCCAACGATCAACAATATTGAACGCCGCGACCTCGATCCGTATACTGGCCGGATCCTATAAAGATATTAAGGGCCCAGAAGAGACATTTAGCCCTATCCATATGCTGGATATCCAGTTAGCTCCAGGACG
>JBBQMA010000164.1:0-6214 GCA_038328415.1 Chitinophagales bacterium
CAAATGGATTTGGTGCCTTCTCCTTTCCATGATTCTACAAACAAACCCCGGATTAACTCAGCTTCCAAACACTAATATTTACCATTTTCGCTTAGATAGGTCCGGTTCACAACCAGCACTTTCTGAGCCTAAAATGCTAACAGCATTCAATCCTAAAGGATATAATAATCAACCGTTCTTCGCAACGAATGATAAAATCTGGATAACCTCTGACTTCGAAGGCAACGGACATACAGATCTTTGGGAGCTCGATTTATCAGGCAGGCTTTTGCGAAGATTATCCATAAGTATGGCTGATGAATTTAGTCCGGGGATGCAACCAAATACTAATCGTATAACCGCTGTGCGCGTAGAACCTGACACCGCAAAAACACAGCGTCTGTGGACTTTTGAAAGGGATAAGCCAAATTTCGGGAAACCTGATCCTTCTGAAATACAGGGCGCAGGGTATTATTCATGGAAAACCAAGGATTCAATTGCTTTGTTCATCGTCGGCGAACCACACCAACTTGTCTTATATTCCTATCCGACCAACAAAACGCACTTGGTTGCTTTGAGAGTTGGACGATGCTTTTTCTTTGATCCTACAGGACGACTCCTTTATGTACAGAAGGTTACTGAAGATAGTTGGTACATAAAATTTTATCATCCGGATACCATGCACGGGGGTATAATCGCTAAAACACCAGCCGGTGCAGAAGATTTTTGCCTAATGGCAGATGGATCGTTTCTGATGGCGAAGGGCTCCCAATTGCTGAGTTATCATCCGGAGAAAGACATTGATTGGCAACCATTTGCAGATCTTGGCGTTTACGGCTTAAATCAGATGAATCGCATCATACTATATAATGACACCGATTTGGTCGTCGTGAATCAATCGCAATGAACCCATATCTAATAACCCTGAGCATCTTTCTTACATCCACGGCTCTTCAGTCTCAGGACATAGGTGTCTCCACTCTTGCCTATCGGGATGAATGGAAACAATCTATGCTTTCGGATCCGCGTTCTCCCTTGGACAGCAGTGACCTCCAGTTTGTTACTTGGTTTGAACCGGACTCGGCGTATAGCATTCCCTTTCGGTTTGAAAAGTTGACCGAAGCCATAGATCAACAGATACCCACATATAGTGGAAATCAAAAGAATTTTCGCCCTTATGGCAAATTGTTGTTCATCTATTTGGGCAAACTTCATACACTTACCGTTTACCAATCCATTTCTTCTCCTGCACTTGCTTCGCTGGGAGATTATTTGTTCCTGCCTTTCAAGGATTATTCCAACGGCGATCTAACATACGGAGGTGGTCGGTATCTGGATATTCGAAAATCCTCATTAGAAGATGGTACGTTTAAGTTAGATTTTAATAAGGCCTACAATCCCTGGTGTGCCTATAGTTCGGGATTTAACTGCCCCATTCCACCTGTTGAGAACCATCTGCCATTTGCTGTTTATGCAGGTGAGAAAATGTATGCCGGTGGTTATAAACAGAACAATTAACCATGCATTGGGTCACGGATATGATGGGCCGAAACGTAGATGTACCCGCATTTCCCGTTCGAATCGTATCCCTCGTTCCATCTCAGACGGAGTTCTTGTATGCTTTGGGGTTAGAACCTCGAATTGTTGGAATTACAAAATTCTGCATTCACCCAAACCATGCGCGTAAGACAGCTACAGTTATTGGAGGCACCAAACAGATCCATATTGACAGATTGAAACACCTGGCCCCCGACCTTATCATAGGGAATAAGGAAGAAAACGATCGCGACATCATCCGCCTATTGGAAAATGATTATCCAGTTTGGATGAGTGATATTTCTAATTTATCGGATGCTTACAGCATGATGGAGCAAGTTGGCCGGATTACCCAAACCGAAGAAGCAGCCAACTCACTGACCAAAAATATTCGATCCGCTTTTTCATCTATGGCTCCTGTACCTGTCGACAAATTGGTTCGCGCTGCATATATTATCTGGAAGGAACCCTGGATGGGCGTCGGAAACAAGACCTTTATCCATGAAATGATAGAAATTGCCGGATTCCGGAATGTGCTCGCACACAAAGAAAGATATCCCATCATTACTTTGGAGGAATTACAATTGCTATCGCCCAATGTGCTCTTCTTATCATCTGAGCCTTATCCATTCAAAGAGAAACATTGTACCATTTTTCGTACCTTTTTGCCCAATACAAAGATACTATAGGTAAACGGGGAATATTTTTCATGGTATGGAAGCCGATTATTGGATGCCCCATGCTATTTTTCTACACTAAGATCTGAAATAACCAAATAACCTAACTTTAAGAGCAAACAATATTGGTAAGTTCTTACGTTTACAATGGGAAACTCCTAAACAGCTCATTTATACGCTATGGCAATTATGCGGATACTATTCACTTTACTGTTAGCAATTATAATTAATGTTTCGAATGTAGTTGGGCAATCCGTAACCAAGCCTGCTAAAACCGATTCATCTCAGCTGATTGTCTGGCTGCAACCCGGCGTCAATCCTTCGGACATGTTTGGATTCTTAAGGGAGCAATATTTAGATGAGGCTATTCATTGGGAACGTCTGGGTTTTGATCTGTATTTATTGAAAGTCGGTGAAAAACATCAAGCTGATGTCAAATCCCACCTTGAATCGCTTTCGGAGGTCAGGAATGTGGGGATAAACCGGCAGGCTGTTTTACGAAACACCCTGCCCAATGATCCCGAATATGAAAAACAATGGCATCATAACATGCTAGGCTCTGAACTTGCCTGGGATATTACCACAGGAGGCATCACAGCGGGAGGGTATAAAATTGTCATAGCAATTCTTGATTCAGGCTTTGAACGCGATCATGAAGACATTGCACCCAATTTATGGATAAACACCGGAGAAATACCAAGCGATGGGTTAGATAATGACCTCAACGGCCATATCGATGATTATAATGGTATTTTCACAAAAATAGACAATGGTGAAATCCCTGTGGAAAGTCATGGTCATTCTGTTATCGGGTATATAGCCGGAAAAGGCAATAACAGCTTGGGCATCACCGGTTTGAGCTGGGATGCATCTATGATGTTAATCGGAAGTACTAAGATAATTCAAGAGTCAGATATGATCAAGGCTTTTGATTATGTCTACCAATGGCGAAAGAAATTTAATGATACAAACGGTGCTGAAGGAGCGTATATCCCGGCTATGAATCTCTCTCTTGGTTTTCCCAATGTCAAACCGGATGAATTGCCTTGGATGTGTCCGCTCGTTGAAAAGTTAGGTGAAGAAGGTGTTCTCGTAGTAGCGGCAGCACCAAATGCCGGAATTGATATTGAAATAGATGGGGATCTTCCATGCTTATGTACCAGCTCCAATATCATTTGCGTGACCAGTACAACACGCGAGGACGATCTTGTTTCGAACGCTGGCTTTAGTAAAAACTATGTCCATTTGAGTGCTCCCGGTTTTCAATCGTATACAACCAAGTTAGTAGCAAGTGGACTCTACGGCAGTTTTTCGGGTACTTCCGCAGCCGCTCCAATGGTCACTGGAGCTATTGGACTGTTGGCAGCAATGCCCTGTGACAGCATGCAGGAACAACTATTTACTGAGCCTGCTTTATCAGCCATGTTTCTAAAGGAAGCCATAATTAATGGCGTATATAAAATCAATGATCTGAAAGGAATAACAACCACTGGTGGAAGGCTATGCCTTTGGTGTGAAGATGGTATAGGTGCCGTTCAGGCCCTTGCAAACCGCTGTGGAAGTGCCGAAGGTCCGGTAGCTGTCTTACAAATCACACCAAACCCTGCAAATGAATTGGTGCGGATTGATTTTAGAAGTCCCGGCACCACTGTATTGCCTGTACGAATATACAATATCCTAGGACAGTTGATCTGGGAGGAAGCATATATCCCGGAAACATTTGAACCTAAGTTTATCGAAATCAATAGTAGTTTTTGGCCTGCCGGTGTCTATCTGATTAGTGCCGGCGCCGGCGCTGCACGGAAAAGTAGCTTGATGGTCATTCATCATTAATTTTCAACATGCATTTGGCAGTTCACAAAAACTTATCTATCTTTGCACGCGCAAATTCGCAGGCTATTTCATGAACTTCTCATGGGTGGTTTGCGATATTGGCCGGAAGGCTTCGTAGCTTAATGGATAGAGCACCTGACTACGGATCAGGAGGTTGAAGGTTCGAGTCCTTCCGAAGTCACGAGGTATTTGGTTTTACAAACAAGATAAGCGATGTCCAGAATTTGTCAATTGACCGGAAAGCGCCCGGTGTCGGGAAATTATGTTTCCCACTCCAACCGGAAGACGAAGAGGCGTTTTCTTCCGAACATTCAAAAGAAACGGGTTTTTGTGCCTGAGTTGGATGATTTTGTAACCCTTAAAATTAGCACTAAGGCGTTACGTACTATCAACAAACTTGGCCTTTACACCTATATAAAGAAATTAAATGCCAAGGGTCTCGATCCCGGCATCACGCTTTAATCCCTACCCAACATGGCCAAGAAGAGTAAAGGCAACAGGATTCAGGTAATCATGGAATGCACGGAGCACAAAACCAGCGGCATGCCAGGTACCAGCCGGTATATCACCCAGAAGAACCGGAAGAACACTCCGGATCGCATGGAATTGAAAAAATTTAACCCTATCCTGAAACGGGTTACCGTTCACAGGGAAATTAAATAATTGTACACCCTTTAAAGGTTTTCACCCATGGCAAAAGTATCCAAAAACGCGCGGGTAGCTCAACGTTCCGCTAACGCAGGCTCCGGAAAGGACTTCGTGAAGGTGGTCAAGAGTATCAAAGACCCAGTTACAGGTAAATATACCTACAAGGAAATGATGATTCACAAGGACAAAGTCACCGATTTTTTCGCTGATAAAAAGTAAGTCCGAATCTGTTTCTGGTTGTTGAAGGGAAGGCTTTTCTATGAGGAAAGCCTTTCCTGTTTTATCCCTTCTCCTTAATTCTTGTATTATGAATTTTTTCAAAAAGTTATTTACAAAGGAAGAGAAAAAGGAAGATCTGAATCAAGGTCTGGAGAAAACGAAAACAAGTTTTTTTGAAAAGATTACCAAGGCGATAGCAGGCAAATCCCATGTAGACACCGCTGTTCTCGATGAAATTGAAGCTGCACTCATTACCTCAGACATCGGCCTGGATACAGCAATTAAAATAATTGACCGCCTGGAAGCCAGGGTTTCGAAAGAAAAATATACCAACGAGGGAGAGGTGTATACCATGCTCCAGGAAGAAATTGTAGCTCTTCTGACAGAAAACAAAACGACTGATCTCGAGGATTTTAGCATTCCTGATAGTACTCATCCTTACGTCATAATGGTCGTAGGTGTTAACGGAGTAGGCAAAACAACAACCATTGGCAAATTAGCTTACCAGTATGGCCAAAGGGGTTACAAAGTGCTTCTGGGCGCTGCTGATACCTTTAGAGCAGCCGCCGTGGATCAACTTCAGATTTGGTCCGAGCGCAGCGGAGCCGGTTTTTTTAGTAAAGGGATGAACACTGATCCCGCAGCCGTAGCCTATGAAAGTGTAGCTTATGGTATAAAGGAAGGTTACGATGTTATCATTATTGACACGGCAGGAAGACTGCATACCAAGATTAACCTAATGAATGAATTAGGTAAAATTCGAAGGTCTATTGATAAAGCCTTACCTGATGCGCCGCACGATGTTGTTCTGGTTTTAGATGCTACTACCGGACAGAATGCTATCGAACAATGCAAACAATTCATAGCTGCAACAGAAGTTAAATCGCTTGCCCTGACCAAGTTGGATGGAACTGCCAAAGGGGGTGTGGCATTGGGTATCAGCGATCAATTCAAAATCCCTATCAAATATATCGGACTCGGAGAGAGCTTGGAGAAATTGCAGGTATTTAATAAACGATTTTTTGTTGAATCTCTGTTTAGCCGTTAAGTCGTCGCAGGCAGCGTTTGCACTTTCTGGGTTATCTTTACTGTAAATCAAACCTACCTTTATGATTAGAAATGCTACCCTTTCGCTATTTGCTGTGATTCTCACAGCGACGTTATTTTTAAGTAATTCAGGCAATCCTAATAATGGATTGACAGGCGGGCCTGGAGAAGGCCTTTGTACACAATGCCATAGTGGCGGTGGCTTTAGTGGTAACATTGCTATTTCAGGTATACCTTCTACCGTACAGGCAGGACAGACTTACACCGTCACCATT
>JBBQMA010000165.1:0-6213 GCA_038328415.1 Chitinophagales bacterium
CGTGAGCCGTCCTTCATCGTTGAACGTAGCTACGCCAAACCAGCCACCGTTTCCAGCCGACACGCCATTGGCGCCAGTACCCAATTGAAGCCCATAGCTACCATAACTGATCGATTGTTTTACCTGCCACAACTGGCCTGCATTCGCACCCGTTCCCACCAGATAACTTTGGATGGGATCTATCTCAAAAAACTCCCAAGATGTGGACGAAGGATTCCCTTGAGGATTGTTAACTTTTCCACCGGCATCAGACCAACCTTCGTGGCTCCGTCGACGATAAAAATGGATATCACCAATCCATCCGGCAGGTACGCCATTCATCGTCCATTCGCCCTGCAAACGGGCTGTACCATCCGCCAAAATCTCCAGATTTGCTGGTCCGGCAAGGTTAAAGGTAATACCCGTTTTTGATCCCTTAGGTATCCAGCTAAAGCTGTAATCATCCGGTGTTGGCAGATCAGTGACCGCACAATTACTCAGTTGAAATTTGTCACATGGCACCTCACTGGCATTTATTACCACCTGGTAGTCGCCGCCGATGGCCGGTACCGTCACGTGGAATGCACATTGATAACGCGTTTTGTACGCATCAACATATTCGTAAGTGATACGCGTATCCGTTCCGGGGTTAAAATAACTCCCTGGAGCAGGTCCGTCCTGATGACTCATAGGGAATGGCCCCAGGCACACATCATCTACCTTCGGCGCATCCCACCATACCTGCACCGGAGCTTTGCTTGGTGCTGTGGTGATATCGTCAGTGCAAAGGACCACCAACTGGCCTTCGGCCAATACCGTCACCCATTGCAAATGCTGAATGGTGTTGCCTGCAATGTCCTGCACCGTCCACAGGCGACTGACCCGGTAGCTGCCATCTGGTCCACCCGGATTTTCATGCTGTGCATCTACCATGGTTATACCTACGATGCCGCAGTTATCGTAAGCTTCGGGCTCATCGGTTGCTGAATTTTCATCGCAATACACCGTCGCATCTTCGGGAATATAGGAGAATACCGGAGGAATTAAATCACGTACCGTAACACTCACCTGACATTGCGACTCATTGCCGCTGGCATCACGCGCCGTTACTTTAATCGTATTATTGCCCAGGTTGGAACAATCCAACTGCGTTTTTGACAAATCCCATTCCACGATACCGCAGTTATCTGTTGATCCATTGTCAAAATCCTGCCAACTAAGGATAATTGGATTGCCATCAGCATCAATATCCACATCAAATCCCTGACAACTCATTTTGGGCTTTATAGCATCTGTTACCTTGACCGTAGCATTGCAGGAGCTGACATTGTTGCAACCATCGGTTACGATGAGGGTAACTGTCGCATTCCCCAGATTGGCACAGGTGAGTGTGGCGGGATTTACGGAGAGGGTTATCGATGAACACGCATCAAAGCTTCCATCATCAATCATTTGGGGCGTTACCGGAGCGACACCATTTTGGTTGAGAAACACCTCACCGGATTTGCAACGGGCTACCGGCGGCGTCGTGTCAACTACTGTAATCACATACGACCTGACCGTCGCATTATTACAAGCGTCAGTGGCGGTCCAGGTCCGAGTGATGGTATAACCACAGGAGGATTGTCCACCGATCAATTCATTGAACAACAATGTAGCCGCTCCACAATTATCCGAAGCCGTTACGATTGGTGCAGCGGGTATAGGTGATGAACAATTTACGGATAGATTTAAGGGTACGCCATTGATTACCGGAGGTACATTGTCAATTTTATTAATGGTTTGCACACAGGATACTGTGCTAATACCATCAGTAGCCCGGAAGGTGCGCTGGAAGTATCCCGTGCCATTGCATCCCGTGAGCCAAGTGTTGTTGTCCGTGTAACTGACAGTAGGACTACAGTTTCCTCCAGTGATATTTACCGTTGGGTTGCCGCTGCTTGCCGGTAGCGGGTTGGCTCCACATTGGACAGTTACGTTCGCCGGGCAGGTGATCGTGAATGTGCACTGAGCCACAGGATTGCAATTATCCAGGCAGTTTGCATTATTCACCGTAGCCCGAATGACATTTCCCGGCTGAGTACCAAAACCCAAATTGAAATTGATCCCTACATTCTGATGGCAATAGCTCATGATCGTACCACCTCCAGCAGGTTGGCCAGGCAATGAGCAGCCTCCCTCCACAAAACCGGAACAACCATCAATGGCGGTATTATTGCCATTCCATACGCAGGCATGGGTATGTCGCGAACCCAAAAGATGGCCCATTTCATGGGTACACACCATGATAGTCCAACTGTACGTCGGAACGTTATTATACGTAGTCTGAAGCCCTGAATAGCACATACTTTGATCATAGTTAGCGTTACAGATCCCAGAAAATCCGGCTGCAACACCTCCATAATTGGACGTAAGATTGACATAGTGGGCCAGATCGCCATTAAGAACCCCATTAAGAGATTTGAATGAATTTAGTCGAGCCGTTGAATTGCCTCCAGAATAAGGACTTGGTACGGACCAAATATTCATAACGGATGTCACCATTTCAAGCAGGTCATTGGCATATAAGGTATACGTTTCGTTGGTCACCCCCGCCATAAATGTTGTTGCGGCAACAACACTTCCTTTATTTTGTACTATATCATAGTCTACTTCCCACCATATTTTGACACAATCTCCAGGTGATCGTCCACCACCTTCCATGGGCTCAAAGTGCTCGTGTTCACCCGGCATGGTATCTTCTGTATCACAACTGAACGGGTTATACTTAGCAATATCACGGTCATTATAATAGATGTGGATGTTGCGATCCTGCCTGGGTTCAAATGGCCCAAGGTTATGGTTGCCGGAAGCGTCCGAAACAAATCCCATCAGGTGATCATCAAAGAAACTAAGCGCTACCAGACTATTTGCATCGCCCTTAATCATACCCCGATAATGCACACCGGGCACCTCATAACTTCGCGTTCCATCTGAATAACGGATCTCAAAATCTGCGGTTCCAATCTGAACCTGATAGACTCTAAGTGTAATGAAGCCACCTTGGTAATGAGGAATTTGAACATCAAGCCAGGATGGCTTTTGGTCCTGAATAAAGGCCAGCACTTTGGGATCTGGCACAAGCCCCCAACCGGAAGCTTTGACCTCATCAATGGTCTCCATTCGTGATGGTTCAATGGTCTCCGAAAATGGCTGAACTTTTTTAAAAGAGGTTCCGGTGTTTTCCAAGGCAATGACTTTTCCCGGAACGCCTTTGGGAGCATTCCCATTCTGACCATAGAGGAGGCCAACGATCATTACCATAATCAGGGTAGTACAAAATCGCATAGATATGAATTTAGGTTAGACAGCAAAAATAAGGAATTTTTTAACTATTTGTTAAGGAATTGCAGATAAGAACCTTATTAAAATATTCTAATCCTTAAAAAAGCCTGAAGTCGACATACTCCTACTCAATATATTGTAGAAATAAATAGACTATTTGTTATTGATTATCAGGAATAAATGTCACCATTAAACTTGTCCGTATTAAATTAGCTCCAACCTAACAAAATAATATTTGGCAATTGTTAAACTATTTATTCATAAAAAATTAACCTAAACTGCTCTTAAAATTCGGGAGTCATGAAGCTGAATAGTTGTGAGCTTGGCCGTCGCATAAAGGCATGGTTATGGAGAGGTTCGGTGGTTATGAGCCAATTCGTATATGAGATCTGCTACCGTTGCGAAGGTAAGAGATTCGATTATTCGCATTTAAGACTTGAACAACGAACCTAAAACCAACTACTTACTTCCGAACATACTCCAAAAAGACCTCCGTGTATTGCCCGTCCCGCTTCCCACTTATTTTGACTTTCATAGCCACATCACTTACCTTAGAGTACGTGATTTCGGCTGGGAAGGAATGCTCTGGATTGCTAAATGTATAGGAACCTTTCTCCGAACGACTCAGCACAAAGTCAACAGGATCACCATTATCCCTGTCCTTGACACGTTGAGAAAAAATAATATTATCGCCCTCTCTATACAATTTAATTTTCTCCGTCGGCACTTTCATACCCTTAATAGCCGCATAGCTTTCACCCTGCCACTCCTGGCCTTCAAGTACCCAAGTTTCAAATACAGGCGTTTCAGTATCTAATAATTTCCAGGTCCCTGCCAACCATTTAAATTCATTCCCTATTTCATCACTGCGACTGGTTGAGCAGGCACTGAATATAATAAGATAAAAAAAAATAAAGAGAGAATTAATTTTCATCCTTGAACGATTAGCTGATATAAATAAGTCGCCGAATCTGAGCTATAATCTTCACAGATAGGCCTTATTAATTTCCGATAAT
This sequence comes from Chitinophagales bacterium, assembly GCA_038328415.1. Lineage (GTDB taxonomy): Bacteria > Bacteroidota > Bacteroidia > Chitinophagales > Saprospiraceae > JAGNXB01. The sequence goes on from JBBQMA010000165.1 coordinate 4,320, forward strand.
ACCGCAGAACCCGGACACAAATCGGACTGGGTCAAACTATTTAAAGGAGCATCAATAGTATGAATATTGGTATGCAAATCCGAACTGTTTTGTTCAATATAGAGCAATCCCGTCACAATTTCATTGGTTAACTTAGCCATATGTAATCGTTTGACTGCCGAAAGGCGATCGAGTGGATCCCATTCGGTAGGCAATTTATGCAGGATTATTTTGGAGCCGTCATGCATTTCCAGTTCTCTCGCCGCATTTTCAGGATAACTCACCGTAATCGTATCCGCCTTTGGCACAAAATCAATATTTGACGCAGCATGATTATGCTCCCTGACATATTGATAGGATTTCGTTGAGCCGAGGTTATTGTTGAATGTTACACAGGGGGAGACAACATCCAAAAAAGCAAATCCACCATGTGCCATTGCCGCCCGGATTAAAGGCACCAGTTGTTCTTTATCGCCCGAAAAACTACGGCCTACAAACGTGGCCCCTAACTCAATCGCCAGAGATGCCAAATCAATCGTAGCAAATTTATTTGCCGTTCCGCTCTTGCTTTTTGAACCCACATCTGCTGTTGCGGAATCCTGTCCTTTTGTAAGTCCGTAACAACCGTTGTTCATCAGGATATAAACTATATTCAAATTCCGGCGAATGGCATGTACAAATTGCCCCATCCCAATAGATGCGCTGTCGCCATCTCCGGAAACACCCAAATAAAGTAAATCCCTGTTGGCAAGGTTTGCCCCAGTGGCCACAGAAGGCATCCGGCCATGTACCGTATTGAATCCATGGGAATTACTCAAAAAATAAGTAGGCGTTTTGGAAGAACATCCGATACCGGACAACTTAGCAATCCTGTAGGGCTCTATAGCCATCTCATAACAAGCCTGTACTATAGCTGCACTGATGCTGTCATGTCCACAGCCGGCACATAACGTCGACAAGGCACCTTCGTAATCCTTGGACGTATAACCCAGTGAGTTGACAGGCAATTCCGGATGTCGGAAAGTAGGGCGTAAATATGTCATTTTAAGTTGTTGCGTTAGGCGTTGTTGGGTTATTTCGAAAGAAATAGGTTTTATTCAATCGGATTAAATGGCGTATACATTTTAAAACATACACATCCACATTATTCATTTAAGGTTTGTACAGATGCCATGCACAATAGCTGCCGCTGTAATGGGCATTCCATCGTATACCAATACGGATTTCAATTTTTTATTCGGCGCATCTAATTCCTGAATCAGCATCGTTCGCATTTGAGCATCTCGATTTTGTTCTACCACAAATATTAATTCATACCGGTCAATAAATGCCAGAATATCATTATGAAAAGGCAGGCCGAGTATACGCAATCCTTCAATATACACGCCTTGTTCCGCCAACAGATCACGGGCCTCCATTGCTGAATGAGCAGTGGTTCCAAAATAAATCATACCTGCTATAGCTGGCCCTTTGGATGGCAGCATTTGTGGCGCGGGGAGCATGTCCGCTGCGGTGCGCCATTTTTTCATCAACCGGTCCACATTTCGTTTATAAGCTTCTCCATCTTCTGTATAACGTGCATACTCATCTTTGGATGTTCCCCTGGTAAAATAGGCGCCTTTGTCAGGATGTGTTCCGGGCAATGTCCGGTAAGGAATGCCGTCACCATCAATATCCAAATACCTTCCCCAATCCTTGACCTTATCCAGATCGTCAGCTGTCAATACTTTGCCCCTGTCAAAATTGCGCTTATCATCCCATTCCAGCACATCACAAACATGATCATTCATTCCCAAATCGAGATCGGTCAACACGAGAACAGGTGTTTGCAGCCGCTCGGCCAGATCAAATGCTGTGGCGGTCAACTCAAAACACTCCTTTGGGTCACTGGGAAACAGGAGTACATGCCTTGTAT
>JBBQMA010000166.1:0-6211 GCA_038328415.1 Chitinophagales bacterium
CTATGCCCTGCAGGTGGAATCTCCGTCCCTGCGTCAGTTTTTACAATCCGCCGAGGTGCAACTTAATGGTGATCGCTTGTTGGTGATTGTTGGCACTCAGATGGCGCGGGGCATGATTCAGCAGGATACGGCATTGATGAGCTACTTAAGAGAAACATTGGGCCATCTTCACCTCGGTATGTTTTTGGAGATAGACCCCACCCGCGCCCCAGTAAGGGAGGATCAAGATACAGGGCCCACCACACCAAGGGAAATTTATGAGCACATGGCTGCCAAAAATCCATTGTTGAACGAACTCCGCAAGCGATTTGATTTGACCGTTGATTAATCGTTTATATCGCACGGTATCGTCTGTTGCTTTTACATTTATTAAGTAAAATAAACGTTGCGACTGAAGGTATGCGGGTGTGCGGACCTGAATATTTGAACTTCAAAGATTTGACAAACAAACAGTGGATTTAATTTGACAAATTTTCTTGTACGTCAATATATTTTGTCAAATCTTAAGTGGTATATTAAATCAAACAACAACAATGGCTAAACATAAAACGGAGACCAAACCTTCATTAACTAGGGAAGATCTCGTCCTTCGGCCACCGGCAGAATTGGAATTTGCGCTTGAACTGGCTGCCTTGGAGCAGGAAGACAAAGGCTTTCGTCCCGCCAACTGGCGGCTCTCACCGCTGGCTGTCCGCACCTATATTATGGGTGGTAAATTGGCTGATGGCACACTTATTTCTGCCAAATATGTGGGGCATCCCCGGATAATCGAAGCCGCCATAGCCACGCTGCTTACCGACAGGGCCCTATTATTGATTGGCGTTCCGGGCACGGCCAAAACCTGGGTATCGGAACATTTATCGGCAGCTATATCCGGCACTTCCTCCCGTCTGATCCAGGGCACAGCCGGCTTGTCGGAAGATGCGCTGCGGTATTCATGGAACTATGCCAGACTGCTGAAAGATGGACCTATTTGGGAGGCCCTGGTGCCCAGCCCGGTTTTTCAGGCAATGGAAGACGGCGCCATTGTTCGCATTGAGGAACTCACACGCATTCCGTCCGATGTACAAGACAGTCTGATCACAGTCCTGTCGGAAAAAATCCTTCCGGTGCCTGAACTCCGGATGCAGGTCTCTGCCAGATCGGGATTCAATCTCATCGCCACGGCCAATGATCGCGACAGGGGCATCAATGAGCTATCCTCTGCCCTGCGCCGCCGGTTCAACACCGTGGTTATGCCTTTGCCTGCAACCCTCCAGGAGGAGGTACGTATCGTAGAGGATAGGGTTCGAAGTGGATTTCTGGCACAGATGCGGCAGGAGATACCCATACCCCAACGGGAAATTGCGCGTTTGGTTACCATTTTTAGGGAATTGCGCAGTGGTCGCACGGAAGACACCAGGGAAAAGCTGAAATCACCCAGTGCCACATTGAGCACCGCTGAAGCCATTTCAACCATCAACCAGGGACTTGCGCTCGCACTACATTTTGGATCGGGTGTGCTTTCTGCCAGGGAGCTGGCTTATGGATTGGAAACGGCCGTGGTAAAAGATCCTGTTTCGGATGGCGAAATCTGGCGGGAATACCGGGAGACCATCATTAAAAACCGACCGGAATGGCAGGACCTCTATGAGGCTTCATCCCACCTGAGTCCGGCAAAAGGCCGTGGAAAGACGCGCTAATGCTGGTGCAGAAAGCACCCTCATTCAGCTCATCAAAAGCGTAAATCGACATGGCCATGCACCCTATCAAGGCCTAAAGACACATTCCTGGCACCCGCACCAACCGTATTTCCTATTTTTGCCCGATTAAACAAGAAGATCCCATGGCCCATGCAAAAGGCGACGAATTAGTCTCGCTTCCCGCTATGTACGAGGAATATTTCCTCGACTATGCCTCTTACGTTATCCTCGAGCGAGCGGTTCCCGCTATGGAAGACGGCATGAAGCCTGTGCAACGGCGCATTCTCCATGCTATGAAGGAGATGGATGATGGCCGGTTCAATAAAGTGGCAAATATCATTGGCCAAACTATGCAATACCATCCACATGGTGATGCAGCTATCGGTGATGCTCTTGTCAATCTGGGCCAAAAGGACCTGCTCATTGAGACTCAGGGCAACTGGGGCGATGTGCGCACCGGGGATGGCGCCGCGGCATCTAGGTATATCGAGGCGCGACTTTCCAAATTTGCTCTCGAAATCATGTTCAACCCGCAGACAACGGACTGGCAGCTTTCGTATGACGGCCGCAAGCGGGAACCTATCGCCTTGCCTTCCAAGTTTCCTATCCTCCTTGCACAGGGGGTAGAAGGGATTGCAGTGGGCCTTTCGACACGCATTTTACCGCATAATTTCCTGGAGCTGATCGATGCGTCTATTGATCTTTTGCGCAATAAATCCGTCCAACTATTTCCAGATTTTGACACCGGTGGTTTTGTGGATGTCGCCGAGTACAACCAGGGGATGCGGGGCGGAAGGGTCAAAGTACGCGCCCTGATAGAAGTATTTGATAAAAAGTCGCTGGTTATTCGCGAGCTGCCCTATGGTGTCACGACGGGTTCCCTTATCGACTCTGTTGTCAAGGCAAACGATAAAGGCAAAATCAAGGTCAAGCGCATCATTGACAACACTGCGGAAAAGGTCGAAATCCAGATCGAATTATTGCCCGGTATATCGCCCGAGGTCACGATGGATGCCCTTTATGCGTTTACCAATTGTGAGGTATCCATTTCACCGAATGCCTGTGTCATTGTCGAGGACAAACCCATTTTCATGGATGTCCTGGATATCCTTCGGTATAATACCAAACAGACGAAGATTTTACTCGGACGGGAACTGGAAATCAAAAAAGGTGAGCTTGAGGAAAAATGGCATTTTTCAAGTCTTGAGAAAATATTTATCGAAGAACGGATCTACCACGATATTGAAGAATGCGAAACATGGGAAGCCGTATTGGAGGCCATTGATGCAGGTCTGCGGAAATTCATCCGCACGCCGGACATGAAGCCTAATGCCAATGACCAGCGGGTGGCCCTGATGCGCGAAATCACCCAAGACGATCTACTGCGGCTGACCGAAATCAAGATCAAGCGGATCAGTAAATTTAACAGCTTCAAAGCCGACGATCTCATCGCCCAGATTGAAGCTGAATTAAAAGAAGTGCAGCACCACCTGGAGCACCTCACCGACTATACCATAAAGTGGTATAAGGACCTGCGGGTCAAATATGGCAAGGGCAAGGAACGCCGCACGCGTATCAATTACTTTGAGGCGATTGAGGCGCGTGAAGTTGTCGCCAATAATGCCAAACTTTATGTCAATTTGAAGGATGGTTTTTTTGGAACAGGCTTGAAAAAAGACGAATTTATTTGTGACTGTTCCGATATCGATGATATTATTACGATCCGAAAAAATGGTAAATTTTCGGTGAATCGCATCGATGAAAAAGTCTTTGTCGGCAAGGACATTATCCATATCGGCGTCTGGAATAAAAAGGACGAACGCACCATTTACCACATGGCGTATTGGGATGGGAAAACGGGTATTTGTTATGCAAAACGATTTAATGTCACGGCGATCACGCGCGACAAGGAATATGACCTTACCAAAGGAAGCCCCAATAGCCGCTGCTTATATTTGTCAGCCCATCCCAATGGCGAATCGGAGATGATCAACGTATTACTTTCGCCCAATAGCCGGGCGAGGATCAAGGAATTCGATTTTGATTTTGGCGAAATGGCGATTAAAGGCCGGAGTTCGCAGGGGAATATCCTTACCAAATATCCCGTAAAAAAGATTGTGCAACGCGGTCTGGGCAAATCCACGCTGGGGGCCAAACAAGCCTGGATCGACCAGGCATCCGGCCGCTTAAATGCCGATGAACGCGGGCTGTATCTGGGTGCCTTTGATACCGGCGACCAGATCCTGGCACTCTACAAAGACGGCAGCTATGAGCTTACCGACTTCGACCTCAATAACCGATATGACACACCGAATCTGATTGAAATCCGGAAACATGATCCCACGCTGATCCTCTCCGCGGTGTATTATGACGGGTTCAAAGAATGGACGGTGACAAAGCGTTTTGTGATTGAAACGACAAGTACCGGCCAACGTTTTTCATTTATTACCGACCACAAACAATCCAAACTTTATCTGGTCAGTACCCATCCTGATCCGGAAATTGAATACAAATACAAGGATCTCAAAAAGGCATTGCAACATGAGGTCGCCCTCGTGAGCGATATCGTGGATATCAAGGGATGGAAAGCATTGGGCAACCTACTGGTCAAGTTTCCGCTGGTTGAAATTACTTTCTCAGAGGATACCCGCCAAAGCCAGGAAAAATATCATCCGGGGGATACCGTCGAATTTGATGTGGACCCGGTGCAAGGCGATCTTTTTGGCGAACCTGATGGTGATCCACCTGTGGCATAATGATTGCGTTCTTATACGAACTAAATAAATCGAGTATGATCCGAATTCCGATGTTGTTGCTCTCCGGCCTATTGGTCGGATTGATTGCTTGTGGCCAGGAAAAGCCACAGCAGCAACCTGAAATCGAGGTAACCATTCCGCCAAAAGAAATACCCTTTCCGCCGTCTGTCAAAGATAATACTGACCGTTCCGGTTACAAGGTGCGTTCGTATGGCAAACGCCCTATCCAGTTGGCAACGGATATTAAACTTATCGGTACCGGCGACAGGGTGCCGGAAAATGTCCGGTCGTATATCGAGCTCAATGAAACGTGGTCAGGTAAATCAGATGCGGATCTGCAGCTCATCGTCAATATGGTTGAATACAAACCTTCAGTCAAGGTGAATGTGCAGGCCATCTCCGACTTTGCAGTAGAACAATTAAAGGCGGATGTTGCTGTGGCTGATCTAAAATCGCGAAATTCCAACCTTACCATTCCAGGCTCATCAACGAGTATTCGGGTAGATGGCACTTTGTTTCGGGACGGTCTCATCCACTACTGGTTTTTGGCTACCGTCGGTGAGGGACAGCATATCTGGCAAATCACTGGCATTTACCCGGAGACAAATCCTGTCGGGCCAGGTGATGTGGAAGCCATACTTCAATCGATGAAGGTGATACCCTAATCCGGGCCGAAGGATCAGTTCTTTTTAAATCGTTGAAATAAGCAACTATAACGATTATTCGTCGATGTGAACAAGATTGCGAAACTGGGCAATACGTTGGAGAATCTGCTCGGTATCCAGCGCGAGTAGTCGTTCGATACTAAATTTTTCCACACAGAAGGAGGCCATTGCCGAACCGTAGATAAGGGCACGTTTGAGGTTTTCAAAACTATAGTCTTTGGTCTGGGCGATATAACCCAACATGCCGCCAGCAAAGGTGTCACCGGCACCGGTGGGATCAAACACATCCATGAGGGGCATAGCCGGCGCATAAAAAATATGCATTTCTGCATCGTCCCTGTCTTTGGTAAAGAGCAAGGCGCCGTGTTCCCCTTTTTTGATTACCAGGATATGTGGGCCCATGGTGAGGATACGTGTAGCGGCGCGGACCAGGCTGTATTCGCCAGTCAACTGGCGGGCTTCTTCATCGTTGATGGTGAGTAGGTCTACGCGGGCGATGACGTCGAGAAGTTCACTTAGGGCGCTATCCATCCAGTAGTTCATCGTATCCATGGCGATGAGTTTGGGCCTGCCTTTCATCTGGTCGAGCACTCTGCGCTGGACAGCCGGTGTCAGATTACCGAGCATCAGGTATTCTGCAGTGGTATAGTCTTCAGGGAGGACCGGATCGAAGGTTGCGAGCACATTAAGGTCGGTCACGAGGGTATCGCGGGTATTGAGATCTGCATGGTAGCGGCCGGCCCAGTAGAAGGATTGTTCGCCCTTCCGGATTTGCAAGCCATTCAGGTCCACGCCTCTTCGGGCCAGTTCGTCGAGGGTCGTCTGCGGAAAATCGTCACCGATGACGGAAACCAAACCGATGGGGCTGGTAAAATAGGAAGCGGCCAGGCTGATGTAGGTTGCTGCACCGCCGACTACTTTCTCCACTTTGCCGTAAGGCGTCTCAATAGAATCAAAGGCTACGGTGCCTACAATCACCAGTGACATATGTTTTTACTTTTTTTTCAGGTCAAAGATTGCACTTTTTGTGTGAAAATTATACCTTTGCCACGCTTTAGCGGCAACTGCCTTAGTAGCTCAGCTGGTTAGAGCGGCGGACTGTTAATCC
>JBBQMA010000167.1:0-6181 GCA_038328415.1 Chitinophagales bacterium
CGTTGACCAATTGAAGACAAGGTATGACACGGGTTCGCAGCATGGCTTACAGTCGGGCAAAGTTTTCCAATAGTTTCATGCCAAACTTATGACTCTTCTCAGGATGGAACTGAGCGCCAAATAAGTTGTCACGTTGAATGACGGAATCAAAGTCAAATCCATAATTGGTCGTAGCCATTCGGTGGTATGGGTTTGTCACCTGCACATAATAGCTATGAACGAAGTAGAAGCGTGGCTCCTCTGGCAGGTCTTTAGTCAATGGATTGGGGTTGACTTCCTCAATGAGATTCCAACCCATGTGGGGTACTTTCAATTCATCAGAAACCGGAAAACGAATAGTTTCCCCCGGGATGTACCCCAAGCCGGGAAGTTGCCCTTCTTCACTGCCGTCGGTAAGTAATTGCATGCCGAGACAAATTCCCAGCAATGGAATTTTTTCTACCAGCACTTTTTGATCTAATATTTCCCTCATGCCTTCGATGGCTGTGATCCGGCTCATAGCGGCATCGAAAGTGCCTACACCTGGCAAGAGTATTTTTTGGGCCTTCGCTACTCCTGCTGCATTATCACATACCTGCGTCTCTATACCAATGCGTTTGAACATATTGACAATAGAGCCGAGGTTACCCATGCCGTAGTTGACGATGGTGATCTTATTAATGCCCAACAGGAAAGCAGTATTTCATATAAAAGCTTCTTGGAACCAGATTTGATTTCATCAAAAGATAAAAAAATGGTTGCAATTGCTCGAATCGCTTTTTGTAAGTTGGAAATTGATACCAATATTTTGGAGGCTCATTCATGATCCGGTCATATTCCTCATCTGAAAGGTTCAAACGTTTCTTAAAATAACTCAATAATTCCTCCTCTATATATGGCGGTTGATTGTAATATTCTTCAATAGCTTGCTCCCTGGTCATTTGGCCTGCACGCACAGAGGCAGAAAGGCTGTTGTTACGATAGTCAATGTTGAATTTTTGGGGGCAGTAGATACTGTGGAAAAAGGATGTCATCCTGTTTTCCAAATGATGACCTCCATAATACTGCCATCCAAATTCTTTCTCCAGAAAAGTCTTTGCATCTTCTTTGCTGTATTTAATGTACCAAAGCGGTCTTATTTTCTTAATCCGGTAAAGTGCTGTCCATTTTATAAACTTTGAGAAAGTCATCAATGGGTAAGTCTTCATCGGAAGCTTGCCGTATTTATTATGAATGGAAAAGATGTATTTACCATCGAAATAGTTTTTACCCAAAGGGCTAATTCCTTCTGCAATAAATGAGTGGCCTTCCAGCACATACTTTACTTTGTATTTTGCCGCTGCTCGGTACATGGTTTCGGCCAGCGCCAAATCAGTTGACGCTTCTATTTCTGGCACACCTGCTATAAAAAAAGCCTTGAAAATATCATCCGCCTCTTTGTTATTAATGACATGGGTAAATAAATCTACTTTTAGCTTAGTCAGCACTTTGCGGATGTTCTCTGTAGCAATAGCGGTGTTCCAGGTATTATCATAATGCACAGCTAATGGACGAAGACCATGCTGCAATGCCCAATAAACCATATATGACGAATCGGTACCTCCGCTAACTCCCATTATGCAATCATATTGTTTTCCTTTTCCATCTTTTTTTATCTGTTCAATCAACTCATTGATTCTTTTATCGCCTTCCGGTTTTCCAGTGTGATATTCTTCGATAAGGTTGTCAACCATATGGCAATAGTTACAAACGCCCTTTTCATCAAATCTTATTGAAGGAACGCTTTCATCATAAATACACCGTGTGCATATCTGCTTGCCATTAACTTTTTCTATACCGTTATGTTCCATCGTTGCGATATCCAATATTTATCAGGATTTTAAAAACCTGCCTGAGTAACAGGCTTCTTCTTCATGCAGGTAACTTACTGTCAGCTCATTCCCGTTCACCATATCAAGAAATTCTTGCTTACTGAAGCGCTTGGCATTGCTCGGCGCATACCAGTCAAAGTTGGTGCTTTTGCTCAGGTCAAATCCCCAATCCTCTTTCCAGAAACATTTCAAGAAATTCCAGTAAATGAACCGTTGAATATCATACGTACCACCTTTTATTCCGAGTAAGGGAATATCGGGACTTTCAAAACTTATTTTCAAATCGCTTAATCTTTTTCCAAGCTCCGTTAACTGCTCAGAAAACTTCCACATCTCTTCCTTGCTGATACTATGCGTTGCCTTCCGGAAATAGTCATCCACCAATTCTCTTGGTATTGCTTTTTTAGAATATACATAACAGGCAAACTCACCGCCGGGTGAAGTAATTGCAACTAAATGTTTAAAAGTGTTTTCCGGAATTTCTGTGTGCATAATCACCTGGTCACAAACTGTAAAATCTATACAATTTTCTTTTAACCCAGTATCGGCTATATCACCTCGGAAAAAGAAAAGATTTGGATATTGATGATAATTCGTTGCCGCTATTTCTATAGCGTTTGAAATGTCCACACCAAGTACAATCGCATGAGGAGCTAATTTAGCAAACCATGCCGCTTTGTAACCAAGTCCGCATCCCGTATCGATTATGGTATTTTTTGATTTTAGATACTCAGCAAAAGTTTCTTCACTTTCAAATCCGTATAAACTCAGGAACCATTCGAATTGAAAGCTGTAAAGTTTTTCAATATTCTTATATGAATCAGCTTCTTCCCACTTGTTGCTAAATATCTCTTCTGTCTGTTTTTGATTAATGTTAATATAATTAAACCCCGAATCAAGAATGACTATATTGCCATTTATTTTGATAGTATATTCAAATAGGTTTTGTAGTATTTTAAATTGACTGTGTGATGTAGTCATAAATTTATTTTACTTGAGACTTCTTTTATTTTTGAATCCTAAATCAATTTTGCAGGATTTCCTGCTATTTTACTTCCTTCAGGAAAAGATTTTTTTACAAAACTATTTACACCTACAATACAACCATCACCTAAACTAACACCTTTACCAATGACTGTATTTGGGCCAATGTAACAATTATTGCCAATAAATGTGGGTGTATAATCATAATCGTCAGCACCACCGCTGATTGCCCATTTTACCGAATCATGAGAATATATCTGCACACCTGCTGAAATGCTGCAATTATCACCAATAGATAAGTCTCCTGATCCGTCTAAAATTGTAAAAGGCCCTATCCATGTATTCTTTCCTACTTTTACTTTTCCAAAAACATGGCTTGAATCATAAATAGAAGAACCTTCACCAAATCCAAGTATTTTCGCTCGATCCCAACGATCAAAAAGCAGGTCAGCAAAAGGAATAGAACGATTGAATTCCGTTTTGAACACGGTATCTAACACTGCCTTTAGTTCTATGAGCCGTTTAAATTCAGTTATAATCTCCTCAGGCGAAGCCTTTAATTTTTCTTCCCGATTCATGTAATTTTTTCATTATTCAAAAAAATGCGACACCACCATTCAAAGCACAAAAAACTCCAGATGAGTAATCGATGATTTACCTTATCATGAATATGCTCTTCAACGATACGCTTCATATATTCCGGTTGGATGAATTCTGCACTTGCAGTTTTTCGGTTTAAAAGAAGTTCCTTTACATAATTAGCATTTTCACCTCGGTACCAACTTTCATCCGGAGCGGAGAACCCCTGTTTTTTACGATTGAGAATGGACTCTGGTATATAACCTGCCATGGCTTGCCTCAATACATTTTTTCCGTCGTCATACGTTTTATAGGAAAGGGTTCGTTTCTGACTGCCTGGGGCATTTTCATCAATCCGTTGGATTTCTTGTTCAAGGTTGCCGAGTTTATATCGTACCGGAATTCGTTGAGCGAAATCCACCAAATCATTATCAAGAAAAGGGAATCGCTCTTCCAGTCCATTGGCCATTGAAAGTTTATCTCCAACCAGTAGTAGTCCAGGTAGAAAGGTCTTTATTTCAAAATATAGGGAATTGTTTATATGCTCCTCAGGTCGGTCATAACGAAGTTTCTTGTTGAAAGTAAAAACCCGTTCGAAAATACGGCGGGGTTCGTCCACATCGATATTTTTGAAGGTTTCGGGTTGGAACAAGTTTTTCTTCCCCTCATCTGTTACCAGTCGTTGCCAAAAGCCATAATAATTATTGAAAAACTCTTTTTGGTCAAGGGAGTGAAAAACCCGGTAGTACCTCCAGGGATAGCCGCCAAACAATTCATCCCCACCTGTGCCTTGTAGGCATACTTTGACAAACTTTGATGCCAAGCGGGAGATATAATAATTTGGGTAGGACATACCTACCTTTAGGTCTTCCAAATGATGTACAACTCGTGGCAATGACCATCGGATGTCTCCAGCATTGATTACCTGCTCGTAGTGCTCAGTTTGAAAGTAGCTGGCCATCAGTTCAGCGTCCCGCCGCTCGTCATAGTTGGATTCCAATCCTGTTACCGTACTCATGTCGAAGCCACAGGTGAAGGTACACAGGCGTTGTATATGCTTGGAAGCAGTGGCAGTGATAGAACCGGAGTCCATGCCACCTGAGAGATAGGACCCAACGGGTACATCGGCTACCATTTGCTTGACTACTGCCTGTTGGAACAAACGTTGTGTTTCCTCTTTTGCCTCTTCAAAAGTCATTAGTTCGTCTGGATTGGAAAAGTCGTAATCCCACCAGGAATGATGTAGAACTTCTGTAGAAGAATGATCTATTCGTACGGTATTCGCAGGGGGCAACATATATACCCCATTAAATAAGGTCTGAAAGGTGAACTGATTCTGAAAGGTGAAATATTCATTCAGGGCGTGATAGTTTAGCTCGGTTTTGAATGAAGGATGTGCTATCAGTGCTTTCACTTCTGAGCCAAAAAGGAAACAGTTATTTGTAAACGTGTAATACAATGGTTTTACTCCAAATCGATCCCTGGAAAGCCATAGTGTCTGGCTTGGCATGTGCCATGCTGCAACGGCAAACATTCCGTTCAATTTTGTAAAGATTTCTGTTCCCCAGGCCGATAATCCTTCAGCGATGACCTCCGTATCCGTTTCGCTGAGGAAAACATGTCCCAGGCTTCTCAACTCCTGTCTAAGTTGCTGGAAATTATAGATGCATCCATTAAAAACAATCATCCATTGGCCGTCTTTCGACCCCATCGGTTGTTTCCCCTTTTCAGAAGTATCCAAGATTGCAAGACGCCTGTGCCCCAGGCCAAAATGCCGGTCTATAAAAACACCCGATCCATCGGGACCTCGGTGGGCTATGCTTTCAACCATAAGCCGAACCTCCTCCCTAGAAACGGGTTGTCGATTTAGCTTTAATATGCCTGTAATTCCACACATCCTTTAAAACGAACACAACGTAGATACAATATAGTGATAATCTTCTTTGCTCATTCGATTATGCAAAGGGATTGCCATTGACAAATTATTAGCCGCCATTGCACCAGGATAATCTTCCGGCTCCAATCCATACTTATCCTTATAATAATTAAGCATGTGTACCGCATGCGTTCCTGGTCGGGTTGAAATTCCTGCAGACTGTAGTTTTTCCATGAGTTCATTTCTTGAACAAGGTGCCTTGTCTTCGTCAATTACTGTCACATAGGATTGCCAGCCATGGCGGTATCCCGGTGGGGTTACAGGCTGACTAAGCCAATTTATATGGCTAAGTTCCTTGCAGTAAAAAGCTGCCCACTTATCTCGTTCCTGTATAAAGGCTTCCAATTTTTGCAATTGAACATATCCAATGGCGCCTTGGAGGTCTGTCATTCGGTAATTATAACCTAATATATTAAAATCAGGTAAAATATAGGGTTTGGGGCCATTATGGCGTTGTTCTTCAGAAATCGATGCACCATGGTTGCGCAACATTTGCAGTTTTTCAGCTAGAGCATCGTCATTTGTAGTCAACATCCCACCTTCACCGGTTGTAACAGATTTCCTTGGATGGAAGGAGAAGCAGCCGATACTTCCCAAACCACCCGCTGGAACACCATGGTATGCTGCACCAGCAGCGCAGGCGCCATCCTCGACCAATGGAATACCGGGAGCCACAGCTTTTATTGCATCCATGTCCGCACATAATCCAAAAAAATGGACGGTTATAATAGCTTTTGTTTTAGGCTTAATTCTACTTCTAAGGTCTTAAATTTTCACATTAAAAGTAGCAGGATAAATATCAACAAAAACCACTTTGGCGCCACAATAGAGG
>JBBQMA010000168.1:0-6162 GCA_038328415.1 Chitinophagales bacterium
GTCGGAGGCCTATGAGATGGAATATGAGCATCTGTCTCAAATTACACTGCCTTGCATAGCGCATTACAGCGGCATTCATTTTATCGTGGTGTATAAAGTGTCGGATGACTACGTCTGGGTAGCGGATCCAACCTATGGAAAAGATAAAATCAAAAAGGATGAATTTGTTAAAAAGTGGAATGGAATAGTACTCACCGTAGAACCTACGCCGGAAATTTTCAAAAACAAGGATCTGGAGGAAGCCGTAGGAGAATATCGTGCGAAGCGAAAATCGCTGTATGGTAAATTTTATGCGCCGGTGATCCGATCCATGCGGGGGGTGATGGGGAAGATTTTATTGGCCACGGCCGTTTTGCAGGTTTTGGGTCTGGCGATTCCATTCCTAACTCAGACGATTGTCGATTATGTGTTGGTCAATCAGAATCACAAATTGTTGATGGTCATCTTGATCGGCATATGTCTGGTTTTCCTTGCTCAGGTATTGATGTTATTCGTGCGCAACATGTTGCTGGTGCACATGAAAATCCATTTCGAACTGGACTTTTTTAGCCGATTCTTCAAGCATTTTATTTCCCTCCGGCAAAAGTATTACGACAATACAAAGCGTGAGGATTTTATGGCCCGGTTTCAAGAGAATATTACCATACGGCAGCTCGTGAACCCCGCAGTCATAGAAAGTGTGATCGACTTACTGTTTATTCTATTATATATTCCACTCCTCATTCTGTATAATGTGAAACTTGGTCTGCTGGCCTTCTTTTTTGTGCTGCTTTTTGCGGGCTTCAGCGCATGGTTCGCTCCGGTCATCCGATCCTTGCTGTACAAAGTGTTTTATCGCAACGTCCAGACCCTGGGTGATTTTTTAGATACGCTCCTGGGTATTCAATCCGTAAAGTTATTATCCATTGAAAATTTGAAATTCTGGCAATGGAAAAATAAATATAAACATACCTTGAATACGGTGATGGATGCCGAACAGAAAAGTACGCTGCTGCATTCCATCCAGCGCAGTGTGTATTTTGTCAGCCAGATCGGTGTGTTCTGGGTAGGCGCATACATGGCGCTCACCAATGAGATTACGATCGGACAATACCTGGCTGTCACGGCGATTTTTATGATCGTGCTGAATGCATTGAATAATCTTTCTCAGATCTGGTATAACCTGACGGAGCTCAGCGTCAGTATCAGTCGCTTGAATGATGTGCTCATGCAGGAAAGTGAAAATCATTCTATACTTGATCAGGTGAACGACATAAAATTTGATGACCTCGTAGCAAGAAACCTCAAGTTTAAATACAACGCAAGTCAGGAAGAGTATGTAATTAACAATTTGAATTTCACCATTCGCAAAGGCGAACATATCGGTATTGTAGGAAGGAATGGTTCGGGCAAAACGACACTGGTCAAATTATTGGTAAATCTCTACCCGGAATATGAGGGAGAACTGCTAATGGGAAAAACAGAAATCCGGCGTATCAACCCTACCGCTTTACGCAAGAAAGTGTTTTTATTTCCACAAGACATTTACGTGTTTAACGGAACCATCATGGAGAACATTCAATATGGGAATCTCCAAGCGGGCATTGATGAGGTCATCGAAGCATCAAAAAAAGCGCAGTTGCATGATTTTGTCAGTGGGCAATATCTGGGATATAACTATAAAGTTGGCGACCTTGGAGGCAACATTTCGGGAGGGCAGAAACTAAAAATTGGTTTTGCGCGATTATTTATCAGCAATCCCGACATTATTATTCTCGACGAAGCCAGCAGTATGCTCGATGTAGAGTCCGAACAACTAATTATGCAAAATATTCGCACGTATTTTAAGGACAAGACCATTATCAGTATAGCTCACCGAATGCAAACACTCCGAAATTCGGACCGGATTTGGGTCATTGAACAGGGGCGTATTGTGGAGGAAGGCACGCATAATGATTTGTTGAATATCTCTGACGGACTCTATAAAAAGTTTATGGAAACGTACATTAGTTTTTAATCCCCAATCGGATTACCCATGGCAGATAACGACGGACAACAAGCTGGACACGATCTCGAACCACAGCAGTTTCAGCGCATGTATTGGGAGGCAGATGTACCTGTCAAGGACATCCGTCATCGCCTGATGCATATTTTAATGATAGGTGCCATTGCACTCTTCCTCCTGATTGTTGGGGTAGCCGCTCTTGTAAAGTTTCCCAACCAAATTACCATTCCTTTTGTGCTCAGAAGTGATCAGCAGGAACAGATTTATAAATTCCCCTTCCCTGTATATTTATTGGCACAGCATGTAGTGACTGGCCAGGTGACAAGCGAAGGGGCGCCGCTACTAGAGATTTCTTCGCCTGAAATCGTTGAAATGATCTATGTGTTGGATGGCGCGCAGCGAAAATTAGACCAGCATTCTAGGTATGAGGAGCCATATGCCGGCAATGAGCGGCAAATGTTGGCAGCTATCTTGGAGCAAAACCAGATCAGCCAACGCACATTGGCCAACAAGCTGGAAAGTCTTCATAGGACATGGAAAAGTAATGCATCCCGACTGCAGGCTGAGTATGATGCCGCTGTGGAAAAACTGGCTGCTTACAGGAAGCTTTTTGAAGCGAAGGATGTTTCCCGGTTTGATGTTACAGCCTTAGAAAATGAGCAGCGGCGTATAGCCGATGAACTGGAGAGCGGGCGACTGGAATTTGAAAAGGAATCGCTCAGTATTGAAGCACAGCGTAAGGCGCTACTGTTGGACTATGGCATTGGCAGGCAGAAGAAGACGCAGTTGGAAACTCGTCTGGATGCTTCATTAAGTACACTCAACAATGATGTAGCATTGGCCAGGGCAAAGATCGAACATCTGTTCGGTCCTTTCAAGGTGTCAGAGGGACATATCGTCCTCCTTTCGCCCGGTGACGGCACAGTAAGTTATTTGTTTGAGGGCGAAAAAGAGATGGCTGCAGGGGCGACGCTTTTACGGTTGAAAAAGGATCAAAGTGCGTTGTACGCCTTTGCAAAATGTCCTCCGGCAATCAAGGGAAAACTGAGGGAGGATTTGCCTTGTCTGTTGAAGGTGCACTCGTTTTCATTTTATGAGTACGGAAGCGCAGGAGGTCATATACGTCATCTCAGTTTGAGTCCGGATGAAGATGGGAACTATAATGTACACATTCAAATCGACAAGGCCGGTCAACTGGAGGGCCTCCTGCAAGGAGGATTGAATGGCGATGCGGTGATCATTATCCAGGAAAAGACGATGCTTCAATATTTCTTTAGGGGCATCAAAAAATCGGTTTCCTCCTTCATGGAGGGTAAGGGGAGCAACAAGGTGGGCTGATCAAAACGCTGTGTTCGTGTTTATGTCCTTTGTTGACGAGCTATTCTCCATGCGCCTATTGGCCTCCATCCTGATTTATCTACTTTCATGTGATTGGCAAAAGTTGCCAGGTAGGCTACTTTTGAATTATAAATCAGCAATTCATGATGAACGCAAAATGGAAACGGATTTATCTACTTTCATGTGGTTGGCAGATCGTTCAGGTGCATGTAATTTTGTAATCAGAAGACGGCGAAGTCATTCGCTGAAAGCATAAGACGGGGAAAGCCGAAAACCCAAACCAGAGTAGGCAACACAAATCAAATACAACAAGATGAAAAAGTTATCAAAAGTGCAGACTACAACCGTTACAGGTGGTGGAAGGTTATTTAACTAATCTGGATACTACCAGAAATAAGGGGAAAGCTGAAAACCCAAACCAGAGTAGGCAATACCAATCAAATGCAACAAGATGAAAAAGTTAACAAAAGTGCAAGCGACTACTATTAATGGTGGTAGATTGAAATTTAACTAATCTGGATACAACCAGAAATAAGGGGGAAGCCGAAAACCCAAACCAGAGTAGGCAATACCAATC
Organism: Chitinophagales bacterium; assembly: GCA_038328415.1. Taxonomy (GTDB): domain Bacteria; phylum Bacteroidota; class Bacteroidia; order Chitinophagales; family Saprospiraceae; genus JAGNXB01. The sequence continues at coordinate 3,900 of JBBQMA010000168.1, forward strand.
AAATGCAACAAAATGAAAAAGTTGACAAAAAAGCAAACGGTTACTGTTTTAGGTGGTGGCCCCGGACTAGTACTTCAATAGTCCCACTTGTTTAAATGGGGGAAGCTGAAAACCCGTGACAGAGTAGGCATAACGATTCAATCAATCAAACATGAAAAAATTAACAAAAGTGCAGGCTACAACCGTTTCAGGTGGTGGATTTAGAATTAACTAATCTGGATCCTACCAGAAATATGGGGGAAGCTGAAAACCCAAACCAGAGTAGGCAATACCAATCAAATACAACAAGATGAAAAAGTTGACAAAAAATCAAACGGTTACGGTTTTAGGTGGTGGAAAGTTTCTAAACTAATCTGGATACAACCAGTAATAAGGGGGAAGCTTAAAACCCAAACCAGAGTAGGCAACACAAATCAAATGCAACAAGATGAAAAAGTTGACAAAAGTGCAAACGACGACAGTAATCGGTGGCGGCCCCATCCTTCAGTAATGGTCAGGTCTACGTTTGAATAAACGCTAAACATCTACAAAATCGTCTCCTTTTTGTATCTTTCCCTCAACTTAAGTGGCATGAAACACATCAGAGTAGCAATCGTAGAAGATGATCCGGAAATCCGATCCTTGATGATGGAACTTATTTCCATGGCTGATGACTTACTGTGCGTCAGGGAGTTTGAGCGCGCGGAAGATTTTATGAAACAATTTAAGGACATGATGGCGGATGTAGTGCTTATGGATATCACTATGCCAGGCATTGATGGGATTCAATGTGTGCGGGAGTGTAAACCCAAGCGACCCGAGCTTCAATATTTAATGTGCACATCCCACAATGATGCCGAGCGTACGTTTGACTCACTTTGCGCCGGAGCAACAGGGTATATCCTGAAAAACTCCACGCCTGATCAAATTTATTCCGCTATAAGAGACATTCATCAGGGCGGCTCACCCATGTCGCCGGAAATTGCCAGGATGGTTGTGAATTCCTTTCCTTATAAAAAACAAGACCATTCCCTGCTCGACTCGTTTACTACCCGGGAGCAGGAGATTCTACACGAACTCGCAAAGGGTCATTCCTACAAAGAAATAGCAGATAAACTATTCATCAGCATCGAGACGGTGAGAACCTATCTGCGAAAGATATATGAAAAACTCCAGGTGCACTCTAAGGTGGAGGCACTCAACAAAGTTTTTCCCAAGTAGGACCAAACTCGCCACAGACAAGTTTTTTTTCTTGCTTAATCGGGACTGTTTCACTGCAATATCCATGCTAGGCCGTTTTATCAGTTTTGCTCGACTAGTGTTGTGTTAACACTATTTTAGCCAGCCCAAGTCTTGTTCTTTTTCCTGATAGCTGTAAAATGAATCCTTTTCTAAATGCCAAGCCAACACTATTTTAGCCAGCCCAAGTCTTACTCTTTTTCCTCATATGTACAAAATAAATGCTTTACATAGCTATGGTTATGCGCAGCATTTCTTTTTTGATCTTCGAAAAAATTCCAGCGACTTAACCGCCACAATAGCATTAACACAATACTAGGAACATCTGTATCGGATGATCTGCATACGACACGTTATCTACTTTCATGTGATCGGCAGGTGGCGGTACCTCATCTAACTTTGTAACATAAAGCAGCCAATAATAAAACAGGTTGCTGGAGTTAATAGGGGGGAAGCCGAAAACCTCAACCAGAGTAGGCGACATCAGATTAATGAGAACAAGATGAAAAAGCTAACAAAAAAGCAAACAACGACCGTGATAGGTGGCGGGCCTGGTTTGGTTTTGCAATAGTCATTGGAATGCCGGGGGAAGCCGAAAACCCTGAATAGAGTAGGCGCAACAAACAAATCAATACAGGATGAAAAAGCTAACGAAAGTACAGGCGACAACCGTGAGTGGTGGTGGTTTGAAATTAAATTGAATAGAGACAACTTCTTTTTCGGAGTAATAATAGTGCGATAAAAAAATTGACCAAAGCCCATGTAGCTAACGTAAATGGTGGCACAAAGTGATTTAATTATGGCATTCTTTTGTTGTATTCCATCCTTGTAAATTTTCTGGAATAGTGCAGGAACTGGTACGTATAATGATTTTGCTTTAATGGCCACAATATATACTATACATCATACCCGTCCAAAATAAATTTGAAAGTCAATGTCCTTTTTCGTTCCGATGTACCCCAAATAGAAAATAATTTACAAAGGGATATACTCCGCCCTGTTTCTGGTGCACGGCCTTGAAGTTGATGACAATTTCTTTGGTCTG
>JBBQMA010000169.1:0-6128 GCA_038328415.1 Chitinophagales bacterium
TGACCATGATTACGGATGGATTAAAAGCTAAAGATCAGCAAGACAATGTTTTAGTATATGATCTCTCAGAATTAATTGTAAAACAGAACAAATGGTAACTCCAGGTGAACATTATTATCTCTTCCCCGAAATGTCTGATGGTAGCAGAATTTGGATTTTCCAATCTGTAGAGCCCTTCAACTTAAGTGATTTGGCGCTACTGGACCAAATAATCAGACCATTCCTTGCACAATGGAAGGCTCATCAAAAACAAGTTAATGCCAGGGCTGAAATACTACTCAATCATTTTCTAATCATTGTGGCCGATGAATCTCAGATTCAGGTAAGTGGATGTGCCGGAGATGCTTTGCATCATATTATTCAAGAATTGGCTATTCGTATGGGGAAGGATTTACTTGATAGGCTTCTGCTTCCTGTTTTGATGGGTGATGGTCTCGTTTTTTACACACGTAGGTCACTTATGAAAAAAATGGAAGAAGGCAACCTAGCGGCCTCAACCTTACTTCTTGACCCGACGGTAAGGACATTGGGAGAATGGAAAGAGCATTGGATGGTGCCATTAAAAAACTCCTGGGTAGCCAAACCGCTTTCGAAATCAATAACAGCCAGCAATTAGCACATAATTATGGTTAAAGTTTTGTAAAAAACAACTGTCAGATCAACCGAAGCTTTTCCTCATCGTTGATTTTCCATCAAAACTTATCCAAATTATGAAAAAATACATTCTTATAAGCGCCATCACTGCACTTGTAGTTTCTTCGACTATGTTGCTTGCCGCCTACTATTTAGGACCGGGCAAGAAGAGAATTAAGATCGAACATGTCAGTAATGCCCCAGTCCGGGGAGCCTTGTACACTATGGACAAACAGGGAGATCTAGTCCCACTGGATTTTACTCAAACCGCCGAAAAAGTCATCCATGCTGTGGTTCATATTAAAGCAACCCAAACAAGCCTTGGTCAGCGTGACGCCCGACAAGGTGGCATGAATGAACCCTTTGAAAATGATTTATTCGAGCGATTTTTTGGACCTGAATTCCGTTTTGAGTCACCAAACCAACAACCTCGTGTAGGAAGTGGCTCTGGTGTTATTATCAGCCCTGAAGGCTATATTGTCACCAATAACCACGTCATCGCCGATGCTGATGATATTGAAGTAGTAATGAACGACAATCGCACTTACAAAGCCAAGCTAATTGGTACGGATCCAACAACAGATTTGGCCTTACTCCAGATCAATGAGACCAATTTACCGGTGTTAACTTTCATGAATTCGGATGAGGTAAAAGTAGGAGAATGGGTCCTTGCTGTAGGAAATCCCTTTAACCTAAATTCAACTATTACGGCAGGAATTGTTTCTGCAAAAGCCAGAAATATCCAAATATTGAGGGAACAATTTGCTGTAGAGTCCTTTATCCAAACAGATGCTGCGATCAATCCTGGTAATAGTGGAGGGGCATTAGTTGATTTGGAAGGTCGTTTAATTGGGATTAATACCGCAATTGCCAGTCCTACAGGGTCTTATTCAGGCTATGGGTTTGCCATCCCTTCGAATATTGTCCGCAAAGTCATTGAAGATCTGATTGAGTTTGGCACAGTTCAACGAGGATTTATTGGGGTGATGATCAGAGATGTGAATAATGACCTTGCCAAAGAAAAAAATCTTGATGTTATTCGTGGCGTTTATGTTGATAGCCTAGTAGAAGGTGGTGCTGCAGAACAAGCAGGTTTAAAAATTGGGGATGTAATCATTGGTATTAACGCGACTAAGGTTAATGCATCTTCTCAACTTCTGGAGACAATTGCCAGTCATCGCCCGGGTGATCAACTTGCCGTAAAAGTTAACAGGGGTGGTAGTGAAAAAACTTTCAATGTCACCTTGAATAATAAAGATGGTAATACCCGTCGAATCAAATCAGAGATTTCTCCAATTTCCAATCGACTGGGCGCTGATTTTGCTACCATATCAGGAGAGAACGCAAGAAAATTAGGTATTGCCGGTGGCGTAAAAGTGACAAAGATTAAACAGGGAAAACTTCGAAAAGAGACGAACATGAAGGATGGCTTTATCATCGCCCGTGTTAATGGTCAGGATGTTATAAGTGTGGATGAGCTCGAACGCATCCTATCAAAGAAATCAGGTGGGGTGATGCTCGAAGGCATCTACGAGGGCTTGCCTGAAACCTATTATTATGCCTTAGGGATGTGACTTGTTTGAAATCATTGGATATCAAGGGGATTGGTTTTGAACTAATCCCCTTTTTTAGTACACAAATCCACACATGTTGGATAGTTCTCCAAGTTCCGTTTAAATCATCGAAGCAGCCAAATCTTAATAGCAGATTTTTCCAACTATTCAGATGATTAGGTTGCCAGCACGAATAGCCTTGTTCAGTAGATCTATTTCGATTTTTTAAATTGACGAATCAATTCATTCGGATCCTTTCCCAGGTTCTCGAGTAATATTTGGGCATCATCAGCAAATTCGTCTTTTGGATACGCCTGAATAAATTTTGTGTAGTTCTTCCTGGCATTTTCCAAATCAGCCAAATCATTTTCATATGTGAAGGCCTTTAAAAAAATGGCTTTAGATCCATATGGAGTTTGGGCATAATCTGTTAGTATCCAATCATATAAATCAATGGCAATCAAAGGCATTTGAATCGCTTTGGCAACCTTTGCTGCTTCATTTAAATGGTCAGCTGATGTCGGATTTTCTGGAAAAAGCAGCGCATGAACCTGGCAGAGTGCAATATAGTTCCTGCCTGCTTTTGCATCAAGTTTGTTTAGTGAAACATCAAATACTTTGCTGCGAAGCTTCAGAAGCATAGAATCAATAGGCATGGCTACTTGTGGACAACAACTTGAAGATTCCTTCCTCAAATCATGATCAACCCGATCCTTTAGCACACAGCATATTGCTTCCCCGACAAATTCCCATTGCAAATAGTTTTGGTAAATATTCGCAAGGGCCATTAGATTGACAGGTGTTTCTGTACATGCCGGATAATCTCTTGCGGCTTTCATAAAATAGGCTTCGGCATCCAATGTTCTTGAAATAGCTAATGCTTTGGTCCCCAACTGGCCATACCAAATACAACCAGAATCAGAAGGGTTCACCTCGAGATAGTCTTCAATAGTTTTGGCCGCTGCCTTGAGTTCAGTTTGATTTTTAATTCCAGCCAATTCTGCTGTAAACATTGCTACAGGTTCCTGTTTGCATGCAACGAGTAAAAGGAAGGAACAAAAAAGTATGGTAGCTCCATAAATTGTATTAGTCATCATATTTGTTTTCGGGTGCAAAAATAGAACCTTTATCGACTGAACTACAACCTACATGATGTAAACTTGTTCAATGTGTCTTCTGGCTGACACTTTCAAATACTTGAATCTTAAATCTCATTTTTGGTTGATGAATGTGAATGAGTCTAGATTCGCAAATTTAATTTATGACAGAAATAAATATAGACACACAAGCCAAACATCTCACCTTGTTCTGGTTTCGTCGTGATCTCCGGTTGACTGATAATTGCGGGTTGTACCATGCTTTACAGGAAAAAGGCAATGTTTTAGGATTATTCATATTTGACAAAACCATCCTGGATCGACTAGAAGATAAAGATGATGCACGTGTCAGCTTTATTCATCATCAGATTTCTTCAATCAAACAAGAACTGGAGTTGATTGGGTCAACTTTATTGGTCAAGTATGGTCAACCTGAAGAGGTTATTGAAAAATTGACAACTGAATTGAAAATAGATAATGTCTACACTAACCATGATTGGGAGCCTTATTCGGTTGATCGTGATTCAAGGGTTCGTGTAGGATTAGGCAAAAAAAATATAGTTTTTAAGACGTTTAAGGATCATTTGATATTTGAAAAAAATGAAATACTAAAACCGGATGGTAAGCCATATGCCATGTTTACGCCATATTCCCGAAGCTGGAAACTAAAAATGGAGGAAAGCCAACGACATGATTATGAGGGCTTGGATGCTTTTTGGAGTTTTCCTTCTGAAAAATTGAAAGATAAGTGGGCAAAACATCCTCCTGGACCAATGTTGTCACTGAAAGAATTGGGATTCACTCCTACCGCATTGCCATTTCCAAAAACCACCGTACCAGTGAAACTAATCAGGGAATATGAAGAAAAAAGAAATTTTCCGGCAATAAATGGTACGAGCAGACTGGGAGTCCATTTCAGATTCGGCACAATAAGTATTCGAGAAAAAGCAAGAGCAGCTCAAAAAGTTAGCAATGTTTATCTAAATGAATTGATTTGGCGCGATTTCTATGCCATGATTATGACCCATAATCCTCAAGTCATTCATCGTGCCTTTCGGCCCTTATATGACAATATCCCCTGGCGGGATGATGAGCGGCAATTCAACTCGTGGTGTGAAGGCAAAACAGGTTATCCTATTGTCGATGCAGGTATGCGTGAACTAAGCGCTACCGGGTTTATGCATAATCGGGCTAGAATGATCACAGCTAGTTTTTTAACGAAACATCTACTTATAGACTGGAGATTAGGCGAGGCGTGGTTTGCAAGAAAATTACTCGACTTTGATCTTGCCTCTAATAATGGAGGCTGGCAGTGGGCCGCAGGCAGTGGCACTGATGCCGCGCCCTATTTTAGAATTTTCAATCCTATCACCCAACAAAAAAAATTTGACCCGGCTTTTTCGTATGTTAAACAATGGATACCGGAGTGGGGTAGTACCTCCTATCCAGAACCTATAGTAGACCATAATTTTGCTCGGGATCGTTGTCTTCGAGTTTACAAGCTGGCTTTAAACCAAATATAAATTAGCCTAACCAGAGGTAAAACCTGATCGCTCATTTAAAAAGGTGTCAATGTCTGATGCAAGACTTTTCTAAAACAAAAAAGGGGCTAACCGGATCAGATCCTGGTTAAACCCCTGCTTTGGGAAATTGCGGTTTTTGAGATGGAAATCGGGTCTGGGAAAGAATTGGGAAATTACTCTTTAGCCCATGGGACCAACCCGTTTTCAGATTAGAATGCTAAGGTAGAAACAAATTTTACATACACAATCGCTTGAAGTACAAAATTTTAAACATAAAATATTGCTTGTATCTATAATAAATTGATTTATAAATATTTACGTATTCTTATTTAAAGTAAAAAAGCGGGATAAAATTTTTCAATTTCATCCCGCTTTACTTCAAATAAGTAGTATAAACATCTATCTCACCTTGATAAACTTCAATGCATATGCACGTTTGCCCTCCTGGAATACGTAAGCCAAATAAGTGCCATCCATCCAATTGGTACAATTTATCTCTAGCGTCCGTTCCCCAACATCCACTGGTTGCACATAAATAAGCTTCCCAACAATATCGTAAAATTGGATTTCTGTACCACTTCCTGCAGGTTCATGAAAACGTGCCCAAAATGTCTGTGATGCAGGATTGGGGAAAAATTCAAGATTTAGGGAATTTGGATCCAGTATGGAAACTCTGACTGCCTGGGTCTTATCTTCATTGCCAACCATATCAACCAACCGTACTCTGTAGAAACTTTCTCCTTTGTATGGATTGGTATCTTGAATTAGATAATGCTTTACTTGTTCCTTGACCCCCGTTACCGTAGAGATATATTCAAATGACAGCCCATCCAACGACCGTTCTACCAGAAATACATGGTCTTTCTCCCATTTGTCAGCCATCCATTTCAACTCTACCAAACTGTCATTTACCACAACTGCATCAAAATCCAAAAATGCCGGTTTACAAGCACACACATCTGCAATATAATTGATTTCTGTTGTCTCCGCACAAGTCCCTAAAGTGACGGTTAAAGTGACTGTTTTAGGACCTGCAGTTGGCCATTTTACTGGATGTACTATCTGGCTAGTCGCAATTGCTGGTATACCATCCGGTTCAAAAGTCCAGAAATAAGTTGCACCCTGACCATTGCTTTTTGCCTGGAAAATATATCCTTTATCTACACATAAGGGATCAAAATAGCCATTTAAAATTGTAGCATCAACATCGATAACTGTTATTGTTACAATATTAGACTCCAAATAATCCGTACAACCGGCTCTTCGTACACACCTTAAATAATAAGTAGTTTTTTTAAGATTGTTTGGTTGATATTCAGGCG
>JBBQMA010000170.1:0-6099 GCA_038328415.1 Chitinophagales bacterium
TCAGATCGAGAAAGAAATTCTGCGCATAGCCATAGCTACGTAAGGAATTTATTTTGAAGATATGAGGAAAAAGAACAAGACTTGGGCGGTCTAAAGTAGTGTTGACATGACACTAGAGATGATTTTAATCATTATTAAAAAAGGCTTTATATACAACTCATCAAGTTGGATTATCTTTGAGTAATAAATTTACTCATTACTGGTGCTGGACGTACTCATTAGTTCCAAAACGCGAATCAAGTTGTTGCTCAAGTTCTTCCTGAATGGCAGCACGCGCTCTTATTTGCGTTCATTGGAACAGGAATTTGGCGAATCGACCAACGGGATTCGTGTAGAGCTCAACCGGCTTGAAGAATCCGGCATGCTGCTTTCAGCAGTCGAAGGCAACCGGAGGTATTATAAGGCCAACCATCAGCATCCGCTTTATGAGCAGGTCCACCAGATCCTTTTGAAAACCATCGGCATTGACCAGATCATTGAAAAGGTCATCGATCGTCTCGGGAATGTCCGGCAGGTTTTTCTGGTCGGCAAACTCGCCCGCGGACTGGAAAGTCCCGTGGTTGATCTGGTCCTTGTCGGAGACATTGATCAGGCTTATCTTCAGAATCTGGTTGAAAAGGCGGAGTCACTCATACACCGAAAAATCTGCACGCTCGTCTATGGAACGGAAATCTTTTCTGAATCCATGCTGGATCCGACGGCATTGTTGCTATATCAAGGTCAGAATACCCCTGTCGAAACGCCACTTCCCAACAGAAAACCCAATCCGTGAGCCATTCATATAAATTAAGAAGTCATGAAAATATGATGATTACTTTTAAAGAGCACCTTTTCTTCTTGACCGGGAGATCTTCTCCGGACAACGAAACTTCAATTTTAACATAACCTCATTACCTCATACCTCATACACTCATAACCTCTATGTCACTAACCTACTTTGCCCACGAAACTGCCGTCATTGATCCGGGAGCAACCATCGGTGACGGTTCCAAAATCTGGCATTTCTGCCACATCATGCCCGGAGCAGTTATCGGTCGAAAATGTATCCTTGGTCAAAATGTATTTATTGCCGATGGCGTGCGTCTTGGTCAGGGCGTTAAGGTGCAGAATAACGTCTCACTCTATACTGGCGTAGAGGTGGAGGACGACGTTTTCCTGGGGCCTTCGGTGGTATTGACTAATGTGATCAATCCGCGGGCCAATATGGAACGCAAGGATGAATACCGGCCCACGCTTATTCGAAGAGGCGCCACCCTGGGTGCAAATGCCACGATTGTATGTGGCGTCACACTGGGCGAGTGGTGTTTCATTGGTGCTGGAGCCGTGGTGACCCATGATGTACCTGACTATGCCCTGATCACAGGCAATCCGGGTCGCATCACCGGTTGGATGAGCCGGGGGGGTCACCGCCTCATTTTTGACAGCGACGAGCAGGCCTTCTGCCCGAGTACAGGGGACCACTACAGGCTGGATGGGGATCAAGTGCTGTGTATTTCAAATCAATAACTGTGGAGCGGCTTCAAACGAGTCCGGAGACTTTATCAAAGAGCAAATAATGAAGAATCAAGAGGATCTTTCCGAAGGTATTTTCGACGCGCTGCGGTTGAAAGAAAAACGAATTGCAGTCATTGGATTGGGCTATGTTGGCCTGCCGGTGGCGTTGGCCTTTGCCCGTAAATTTCAGGTCATCGGCTTTGATATCAATGCAGATCGCGTGGCGATGATGCAACAGGGTATAGATCCGAGTAAGGAACTGGATAAGACCGATTTTGATCATGCCGATATTTCCTTTACGGCCAATCCCGAAGATTTGAAGCGGGCCCACTTTTTTATTATCGCCGTGCCTACCCCTATTGATCAGCATAAGGTGCCCGACCTGAAGCCTGTGTATGGCGCTTCAGATTTTGTGGGAAGGGCCCTGAAGCCCGGCGACTATGTGGTATATGAATCCACCGTTTATCCGGGATGTACGGAAGAGGACTGTGTGCCTATTCTGGAAAAATTGTCTGGTCTGCGGTTCAAAGAAGATTTTAAAGTGGGTTATTCCCCGGAGCGTATCAATCCCGGGGACAAGGAAAAAACCGTAGAGAACATCTTAAAAATTGTCTCCGGATGTGATGCAGAAAGCCTTGTGCAGGTAGCCGCCGTGTATGGGGAGATTATTACAGCCGGTATTTACAAGGCCAAGTCGATCAAGGTAGCGGAAGCGGCGAAGGTGATTGAGAATACCCAGCGCGACCTCAATATCTCCCTGATGAATGAGCTGTCCGTCATCTTTGACAAGATGGGCATCGATACCAAGGCCGTGATTGAAGCGGCAGCTACAAAGTGGAATTTTATGACCTTTTACCCCGGCCTGGTCGGTGGGCACTGCATAGGAGTGGATCCGTATTACCTAATCCACAAGGCGCTGTCGCTTGGTGTGGATCCCCAAGTCATACGTAGTGGTCGGTGGATCAATGACCAGATGCCGGCATTTATTGCTAAGAAACTGGTACAGATTCTGATCCGGAAAGGGAAAAGTCCGCAACAGACCCGGGTGTTGATTTTGGGATTAACCTTTAAGGAGAATGTTAGCGATATCCGCAACTCCAAAGTAGCTGACCTTGTCAAGGAGCTCATGGGCTATTCTATAAATGTCCACGTCGTCGACCCTTACGCTTCACCTAATGAGGTAGCGCACGAATATGGTATTACGCTTATCGATGCCCCTGCCACAAATTACGATGCTGTCGTCGTCGCCGTAAATCATGAATCGTTTCAGGGCTATGGGCTGGATGAATTTCTTCAGTTAATGAATGGTGAACCCGTTCTTTTTGATCTGAAGGGCATATATGACCGCGACGAGATGGAGCAAAAATTAACCTATTGGCGCCTATGAGCACATTACTGGGCGTTGAGCACATTCCATTGACTGAAGGCAGATCAAGGATCATTCGGTACAGCGGATTCGACCGGAAGGAGGAGCGTTGGTATGTGGTGCGCACATCCTTCCGGCATGAGAAAATTGCCTTTCGTGATTTAGAGCGACAAGGATTGCAGGCCTGGTTGCCTTTACTCCGGGAGACGAGGCAGTATGATCGAAAATTTCGGGAGGTAGAGATCCCCTTGTTGGGTTCCTATTTGTTTGTCCATATCAACGAGCGGGGTTATTATCCCGTACTTCAATCGCCGTATATCAGCGGGTTTGTTCGTTTTGGGGAGCATATTCTACCGGTACCCGAGCAGGAGATGGCGCTTATTCGGCGGGTCGTGGGTGATGCCGAAATTCTTGAAGCCAGCAAGCGCGACCTCGTCATCGGAGATATGGTTGAAATTATCGGCGGCAAAATGACCGGCGTCCGCGGCATACTGGAGGACCAACTCAACCGTAACCAGGTATCCGTTTCGCTCCAGACCCTGGGCTATACGCTGGTCATTGAAGTAGATCCCGCGTACCTGCGAAAGATTAAATAATGCCTGGACTCAATAGATCATTTGTATTTTAGCACCGATTTCAGGGCGGATTGAAAAGCATACTCAAGCCACTTTGGCCGGGGAATGGTCATTTATTTTGTGACAATTGGGAGACGCCGCCCGATCCACAGCCAACAACTTTATGCAGAATTCGTTAACTCAACTAAAATACAACCTACAACCTTAATTCTGTGAATAAACCGGCAAACCACCTTCATCCGATTACTGGCCAGATGCTTTCCCGGTCAGAAAGGGAGCTACACAATGGGCACAGAGGTTTGGTGGTGTGGATGACCGGATTGTCCGGCAGCGGAAAAAGCACACTGGCACTTGCCCTGGAAAGGCGACTTTTTGCTGAAGAGAAACAAGTCGTCCTGCTAGACGGGGATAATATCCGCACCGGGATCAATCAGGATTTGAGTTTTAGCGAGGAGGATCGCCAGGAAAATATCCGAAGGATTGCTGAGGTCGCCCGGTTATTTGTGGAAAGTGGACACGTGGTGATCAGTTCATTTATCAGCCCCACAAGGTCGATACGGGGAATGGCGAAGGCGATCATTGGGGAAGACGATTTTCTTGAAGTGTTTATCGATGCCTCCCTAGAGATCTGCGAGAGCCGTGATGTGAAGGGACTATATCAAAAGGCCCGGGCAGGAGAAATTAAAGGGTTCACCGGTGTGCATGAAGTGTATGAACCTCCGGATCAACCCGATGTACGTATCGATACAGCTACCAGCGATATTTCCGAATCATTAGAACAACTTTATGATGCGGTGATTCTTCGGATCAGCTGATCTTTTTTTCGTCTTTTGATGGGGATTAAACATATTAAAATGTGCAACTAAACGCTGTATAAACCGTAAGAAGAAACAAAAATACCGGCTGATCATTTCGGAACAGGAGGACCAGGTAAAGCCTATGCTCAAATATCAACTCAACCACCTAAAAGAATTGGAATCCGAGTCCATTTTTGTGATTCGTGAGGTGGCCGCGCAATTCCAGAACCCCGTCATTTTATTTTCGGGGGGTAAAGACAGCATCCTGATGACTTATCTGGCAATAAAGGCATTTTATCCTGCCCGTGTGCCGTTTCCCTTGCTCCATATTGATACCGGACACAACTTCCAGGAAACCATTGACTACCGGGACATGCTGGTGGCCCAATATGGGTTAAGGCTGATCATTGGTTCCGTGCAGGATGCCATTGATCGCGGTGAAATCATGGAGGAGAAGGGATTTAATGCTTCCAGGAATAATCTGCAGACGCATGTGCTACTGGATGCCATCGAAAAGGGAAAATTTGATGCCGCGCTAGGCGGAGGCCGTCGGGATGAAGAGAAGGCCCGTGCCAAAGAGCGTTTCTTTTCCCATCGCGATGAATTTGGTCAGTGGGATCCGAAAAATCAGCGTCCCGAGTTGTGGAACCTCTTCAACGGACGCAAGCACCTTGGGGAGCATTTCAGAGTATTTCCTATATCCAACTGGACGGAACTGGACGTTTGGCAGTATTTGGCCGCCGAGCAGGTACCCCTGCCCAGCCTGTATTTTGCGCATCAACGGGCCGTGTTTGAACGGGATGGTATTCTGCTAGCTGATTCGCCACATATTAACCGACGGCCGGAAGAGCAGGTTTTCACCACCTCCATCCGATGCCGGACTATAGGCGACACCACCTGCACAGGGGTGTGGCGATCTGAAGCATCTACCATTGAAGCCATTATTGCCGAAGTCTCCACCTCCCGCCTCACGGAGCGCGGTGGACGCAGCGATGACAAGCGCAGTGAAACCGCCATGGAAGACCGGAAAAAATTGGGATATTTTTAGTTTGGCGTTATTTCGTTATTGAGTTATTTCGAAAAATAAAGTCAATATGGAGCTTGCAATGATAAAGGAAGAATGGATGCATGACCTTTTGGAATTATATTCAACTGATCAGTTGGACGATCCGATTATGGAATATGGCAATAGGTCGTATAGTTTTGAACGGCTAGATGTATGGAATAAATCTATAGATTTGGTTGAGTGGATTTATAGTTTGACGTTTACTTTCCCGGGTGAGGAAAAATTTATTCTTACATCACAAATTCGAAGAGCTTCAATTTCAGTGCCGTCGAATATAGCTGAAGGTGTAAATCGAAGGACGGATACAGATAAAATTCATTTTATAAATATAGCCTACAACAGTTTAATTGAACTTCTCAACCAACGAATCATTGCTAAGCGATTAAATTTTATTCAGGATGAAGATTATCAGCCTGGAAGGAAAATGATTCAAGCATTAACAGCAATGCTCTTCGGCCTATCTCGTTCATTTTCAAAGTAACGAAACAACGAAACAACTTTAATGTCTGAACTACTCCGTTTTACTACTGCCGGTTCCGTCGATGATGGAAAATCCACTTTAATTGGGCGCTTGCTCTATGACAGTAAATCCATCTTTGAGGATCAGTATGAAGATCTGCGCGCCACCACCGAAAGGAGGGGCGAAGAAGGTGTCAATCTGGCCTTGCTCACCGATGGATTAAAAGCAGAGCGTGAGCAAGGGATAACCATTGATGTGGCGTACCGGTATTTTGCAACACCCAAGCGCAAGTTTATCATTGCGGATACGCCGGGTCATATTCAGTACACCCGAAATATGGT
>JBBQMA010000171.1:0-6080 GCA_038328415.1 Chitinophagales bacterium
TGAAGGTGTTGTCATAGGATTATAAAAACTACAAAAAGCGCTTGTAGAAAAACCCTCCAACAAATTGGTCGGGCTAAACAGCGGGAATTGGACGTAACCAGCTCGCTGTTTTAAACGTTTAACTTATGCTGCAAATCCTACCGGCAAGTCAACAAACGCCTCTGCTCCCGGACGTTTGAGCTGTGCAGACAGGAGTTCTTTTGCACGGAAAAGTTGGGCTTTTACGGTACCGAGAGGTATAGCCAGCTCGGCAGCGATTTCTTCATAGCTAAGTTGCTCGTAGTAGCGCAGTTCCACCATGAGTCGGTATTTGTCATTCAGGCCATTGATCATATTGCGGAGCACTTCCACGCGTTGCTCACGGATCATCTCGGTCTCCGGGTCGCGGGTTGTAGAGCGTGCCATTTCGGAAAAATCCTGCTTGCCACCGGATTCGATGGGTTCATCCAGGGACAAGGTATGGAGGCGCTTTTTGCGCATGTAATCGATACAATTATTCACTGCTATCTTAAACAGCCAGGTCGAGAACGCAAAGTTGGGGGTATAGCTGGCCAGTTTATTGAAGGCCTTACCAAAGGCTTCCAGCGTCAGATCTTCAGCATCTTCCCGGTTATTCACCATCTTGAGCAGGGTGTGAAACACCGATTGGCGGTACCTGCTCATCAGCACGGCATATGCTTTTTGATTGCCGAGGACAGCTTGTTGGACAAGAGCGTAATCTTCGGTGGCTTTTTGAGATAGTGTGTTCACTTCCATGAGATAGGTTTTTGGCTTAACATAAACATTGACATCGTAATAAGGTATCCATAGTGCAGCAGGTCGAGCAGGGGTATCCAGGGGATGAGGTCTCGTTCGCCCAGCCTTTGCAGGGCGCGTCCCATCATCCACCGGAGTCCGGCCCACCGGCCGATCAACAAGGCGATCATCAACCACCAGGGTCCGCCGCAAAGCAGCAACCCCGGGTAGAAGAGAAGCAGCGATGCGCCATGCAGACCAAGCCTGATTTTTACTGGCCACCGGTAACGCCAGCTCGTAGAGAGGTGTCGCCGTTTTTGCCGAAAAAAATCCCGCCAGGTAGTCTCCGGCTCCGAGAAGACAAAGGACTGGGGGTCAAGCTGTACTGCCGTATTTTCCTTTCGGGCTATCTGACCTATAAAGAGGTCATCATCTCCCGAAGGGATTGCAGCATGGGCCTTCATCCCACCGGCTTCCAGGAAAAGGTTTTTCCTGTAGGCCACATTTCGTCCCACCCCCATGTAGGGGTGACCTGCTAGCGCCCAACCAAGATATTGGATGGCCGTCCATGCAGTCTCGAAGCGGATCAGACGGTTTAGCCAGCCTGTTTGCACCTTGTAGGGTGCGTAGCCAAGAACGATTCCTATTTGTTCCCTCATCGGGACCATCATTTTTCGGATCCATTCCGTGCCGGCAGGTTCGCCGTCTGCATCAGTCAGTAAAAGAACTTCGTAGCGCGCCTTCCGTATCCCAAAGTCCAAAGCCCATTTTTTGCCTCGCCATTCAGGCGGTCGGGGGGGTGCGATTACAGATGTAAAGGTCATACGTGGATCCTGAACTGCCAATAGCACCTGTGCCGTTTGGTCGTTTGAGTTATCGTCGACCACTAGTATTTCCTGTGAACGGTAGTTTTGATTTAGGAAACGGGGCAGGTTCTTTTCCAAATTAGGGGCCTCATTGCGGGCGCAAATGACGACGGATACTGAAATGGCATCATTTTGGCCTTCATGGGGCCCTTCTCTCCATTGACCCACCCGGCTATATACGCGCCACCAAAGCAGGGCTTGGATCAACATACTGCATCCGGCCATGGCGTATCCTGCCAGGGAGAGGGCATTCATGAAGGATCAAGCGTCAATGGTTGGATAAGCAGCCGCAAGCGTTCGGCCCACACCGGATTTCTCCCCATGATCGATCGAAAATGAATCGAGGCCATTAGATCAAGGATGGCTTGGCCTATTTGCCAGGACCAGGGCCCGAGCAAAAGGATAAGGACCAGATAGGGCCACAACCAGGGGCCTTGGCCTAGCATTGGATGGTAAATGGCATGTAGGACCAAAAGCCCAATGGGATAGCTGATGATCGCACTCAAATAGCGGACTGTGGCGTCATAGACCTTATCCACTTTGGACAGCCTCCGCAGCAATTCCGGAATGCCGAAGATGAGGATATGGTGGAGCAATACCCATAGTACCACTGGAGCGAAGAGGGCTATCCTCCAGTGAGCTGGGCGATTCAGCCAGTTGGGGTCCATGGAAGAGAGACCTTCTTCACCCAGGATGCGCTTTACATTCGTAAGCCAATTGGGGGCATCATCTCCCTTCGCATTCATCAAATCACGCATAGTGTAAAGCCTTTGAACCCAATTACTTTTCCTTAATGCCGGCCGAAAGACTTCAGCCGATTGGGAAAGGATGGTATCCAGTTCACCCACCGTATGGGGCACTACCGACTGCATTGTTTGTTCTAGGCGCTGGGTTAGGTTGATCACATCCTCCCAATGGCCTTCGGGTCCGGATAATTCTTCCCTGCGCAGGGTAATCATCGGTGCAAACCGGACGAAAAAGCGTGATCTGAAGCTGGGAGGATCGGCATAATGGATACCGGCGATCAGGAAATTCGCCTGATCCACATGACCAACCCTCAGCAGGTCAAGGGCTATCCTCGCCGTACCTGTTTTTAGAGGCCGTATACGGTATTCGCGATAGCAGGTCCCTTCGGGGGCGATATACAAGGCACCACCGGATTCCAAATGTTCACGGCTCCGGCGAAAACTATCTGCATTTGACAGGATCCGACCGACATCCTTTGGGCGTTCAATGGGAATACAAAAAAAGGTATTGAGAAACCAGTTGGCGAATGGGTGACGAAACATTCCGGCATTTGCCAGGAAAAAAACCGGTCGCCGAAACTGCGAGACGATGACCAACGGATCCATCAAGGCGTTGGGGTGATTGGATAAGATGAACAAGGGCCCCTCTGGCTCCTTCGTCGGAAATCCTTCAGTACGAATATTTCGATAATACCCCCGGAGTATGGTTTTTACAAGACTATACAGGAAATAATAAACAGCAATAAGCAGTGGATTGCGGAGCATATTCAAGCCTTGAAATCGAGGAGGAATTGGCGTATCATGTGATCAAAGGCCGGTCCTTGGTCAAACATCATCTGGACAGCCACCGGCAGGATGAACACTGGCAGATCCTTTTCTTTAATCCACGGTGCATGTAGGGCCAGGCGAGTCGCATCTTTCTCTGTGGAAAGGATGATCCGGGTCATGTCCGAAGGCAATTGCGCAAAACGCTGCTCCAGTTGGTCCATGTCGGCCGGTGAAAAATAATGGTGATCCTCAAAAGGCATGCCGTCAAGGTAGCCTACATTATCGTTGAGATATTCCACCAGGAAGTCCGTATTGGCAATGGCAGAAATGAGGAGCACAGCCACATCCTGGGTGAGGGCAGTGCGCTGGCCCGGGTAGAACAAGCGGTAGGGCATCCCGTAATGAAATGTGCTGAACCACAGTTGTTGGTGTGCAAAGGGGGCTATTTCGCTACGGATCTGTGCCGCTTCTTCCACTGAAAGGGAGACCGGACATTTGGTCACGATGATCTGATGGGCTCTACGATATGCGCTTCGCCACTCCCTCAATCGTCCGGCAGGAAGCAAAAAATCCCTTGTAAACAGGCTGGCATGTTCTGTGAGCAAAATGTGCATTGCTGGATCCACGGATCGGTGCTGAAAAGCATCATCCAAAAGGATAAGTTGCAACTCCGGCTGTTGCATTACCATCTGCGGAATAGCAAAACTCCGGCTCTCCGAGACAGCTACCGTAATATCTGGATATTTTAGTTTGAATTGGAGCGGCTCATCACCTACTTCGGCGGCATTGCTGTTCATGGTGACGTACCGGAACCCGTTTGATTTGCGCAGATACCCCCGGCTGAGAACGGCTACCTGAATATAGTCCCTGAGCAATCGGATCAGGTATTCGATATGCGGTGTTTTGCCTGTACCGCCGACTGTCAAATTGCCTACAGAAATAACAGGTAGGTCAAAGCGCACCGGGCGGACCATCCCGATCCGATAAACCAGGTTGCGCAGACCAACACCCAGACCATAGAGCAACGCAAAGGGGGAAAGCAGGATACGCATTAAGGTCTGCTGAATCATGGGGCAAAGGTAGGTAGGGAAATTGGGTAATGGGTAGCGAGCTGGGCAGCGGGGATTGAATCATTTATCCATCAAAGTCGATGTCGCTTCCCTGATCGGGAAAATAACCTAAGGAGGATCAGCCCAAATGAATAAGAAATCCACAATGCACTCGGGCTTACACAGCTTCTGAACTCCTGGCGCAGTAGATCAAGCATTAATTTGTGCGTTCCGGGCGATCCTGTAGCCCCTTACTGATGTCAAGCCGCATGCGTTCCAGTTCCTCCGCCGCCAACACTAATCTGGGGGAGCGCACTATGGCCGTTCCCACCCCTGCCATTTCCTCTGCCAATTTGATGTATTGAACCAGTTTGGGATGAATATCCAGTTCGAGCAACGGCATGAACCAGGCATAGATTTCTTTTGCCTTATCCCACTGACCCGTTCGTGCCAAATGGAAGATCGCCATTGTTTCATGTGGAAAGGCATTAACAAGCCCTGCAACCCAACCGTCGGCTCCTAAAAGCAATGACTCAAGTGCCAAGGTATCAACCCCACATAGTATTTGAAGTCTTTCGCCAAAGGCTTTCCGCAAACGAAGTACTTGCGTGACATCCCGCGTAGACTCGTTGATTGCCTGGATGGTTGGAAAATGGAGCAGAGTTTCCAATTGCTTCCAATACAAACCAATGCCATAATCCACCGGGTTATTGTAAAGCATGATCGGCAAGTCGGTAGCCTGAGCAATGGCACTAAACCACGCCGTGACCTCCTGATGATCGGCTTTGTAGCGCATGGGGGGCAGCACCATAAGACCATCTGCACCGAAGTCCGATGCAGCTTTTGCAAAAAGAATGGCATCTTTTGTCCGGCTTTCTGCCAGGTTCAGAATGACTGGTATCTGACCAGAAGCTACGCTCTTTGTAAATTAAAGTATCTCTAATTTTTCATCCCTTGAAAGAACACCCGCCTCACCTAAACTACCACCAAGGATCAAGCCATGAGCCCCTGCAGTGATCTGCGCTAAAATCTTACGCTCCAGCGTTGTAAAATCAATGGATTCATCAGCCAAAAAAGGCGTGGTCAATGCCGGAAAAACCCCTTTCCACGAAAGCGTCATTGGATATCATTTTAACAAACATAGTCATTGTTGCGGAAAATTATCAGGTGTTTCGGTGTTTCGGTATTGGAAGGCGCAGTCTAATGTTTTTAGTTTGAAGGGAAAAGTCTTGCTTAAAAACTAACCTTCCCCTATTGTTGGTAGGAGTGTCTTTCGCGTACTGAAATATCTCGCAGGTGTCCCGCCTGTTTCTCCAATTTTATTACTCGTTTGTTAGTGGTTGTGTCAACACTAATTTAGCCAGCCCAGGTATTGGCTTGACACTTGCTATGGCTATGTGCAGCATTTCTTTTTTGATCTGAGAAAAAATCCCAGCGGGAGGACATAAACATTTCAACGATTCTACGAATATCCAAGGAGAATGAACCTCAAACGTTAAGGCGGTAGGCAGGCAACTGGCCTCAATGCTAATGAAATCATCCTAAGTTGTTGGGTGTTGGATGTTGGGGGCACAGTTAGTTCTAACCTTAAAACCTGTGAGGACCCCCTAAACCCAAAACCAACCTGTTTCACAACGGTTGGCAGGCTTCTAAACGCTGAACATTTCAACAATTCAACAATTCAACGCTCCAAACCTACAAATTAGGAATATCCTCCTTTTGGAATTCATACAGTCGGTTCGCTTCTTCCTCCTTATAAAGCATTACCTGAGCAAGGGCTTCACTGACCACATCGCTGCACATCGTAATCAATGAACCAGGTGTCGCATTTTGAATCGCATAAGCTACTGCTTCCTTTTCTGAAGGAATCACTTTAACGGGTTTATTAGGGTCCACAGAATGGATACCGGCCAGGA
>JBBQMA010000172.1:0-6052 GCA_038328415.1 Chitinophagales bacterium
TTAGTCATTAGGGAAGAGCTCCTGCATATTCCAGAAGGTAACGCTGAAACTAAAGCCTTAGGCGAAACAAAATGCCAGGATAACAAACGTACCAAAAAGGACACTAGCAATACCGTTGGTTGTAAAGAAGGCAAGGTTTACATGTCGAAGGTCCTGCGCTCTAACCAGCGAATGCTGGTAAATAAGCATACTGATAAAGATGAGTACACCTGGTACTAGCCAAACTATATTGACATTTCTGGTTTCAACGGCTAGGCCAGCGAAACTAAGGATGGCCAATGCCGAAACACTATGAAGGATCCTGGAAACGAACAGCGCTTTGACACCGCCCAACCAGGCTGGTATGGAATACAGTTGTTGTTCTTTATCAAAGGTTTCATCTTGCAGGGCATAGATAATATCAAAACCACCCACCCAGGTCATCACTGCCAGGCCAAGAATGATGATCATCCAGTTCATATCGCCCGTCATGGCCATGTAAGCCCCAATAGGCGCCAAAGCCAGGCCCAATCCCAGAATCAAATGGCAAAGAGGGGTAAATCGTTTCGTATAACTGTAGCCCATAACAATCGCCAATGCAACCGGAGAAAGCAAAAAACATAGTCTATTTATAAAGAAAGTCGTCGTAATGAATGCGACTGCGTTTAACACCACAAAAGCAGTAACCTGCCCAGGTCGAAGCACCCCGGACGGAATCTCACGGATCGCTGTCCTCGGATTCTTTTTATCAATTTGAGCATCTATAAGTCGATTGAAGGCCATTGCTGTATTTCGGGCGAAAATCATGCAAAGCATCACCTTTAAACCAAGACCAAACAAGTCCCCATCCGGAGCATCAAGCCTGCCTAGTGTAAAGCCAAGTGCCGCAAAGGGCAATGCAAATAGGGTATGACTAAACTTAACCAGGGAAAAATAGGTGCTGATTGTTTGGAACATAGACTCCACAAGTTTTGAAACTCAAAGATCCAAAAGTAATTAAGGTCTTGGGGTTATTTCCCAGCGCATGGCATTATATCAAACAAAAATGGCCGGTCCAACGAACCAGCCATTTTTGACAAGATAAAAATTTGTCTATTGCTTTTTAGCAACATCTGCTCCTTTGCCCTCAACGTTACCCTTAATGGTAAGGTAAAGTGGTGCAGGATCTGTATTAGCGGTGATCGTAACCTTTTTGCTTTGTGGTCCAGGCTTGCCTTTGCTATCAAATTCCACTTTGATTTTGCCTTTATCACCTGGTTGGATTGGTTCTTTAGGCCATGAAGGCACTGTGCATCCGCAGCTTGCTTTTGCATCTGCGATAATGAGTGGTTCTGTACCGGTGTTTGTGAATTCATACTCATGACGTACAATTTCACCATCCTTAACCGTTCCGAAGTCATATTCAATATACTTGAACGTCATCTTCGTGGTAGGACCTGAAGGAACCTGCGGTTGTGCAGCGTCAGGAACAACCTGGCTGTTTGTCGCCTGGTCAGCAGCCATAGCTGTTGGGTCAGCTTGTGGGGTAGCTTCAATAGCTGATTCAGTGGCCTGATCATTACCACAAGACATAAACAGTGTTGAAAATGCGATAACGCCAACACCAAGCAATAATCGTTTCATAAATTTCTTTTTTTGGTTTTACAAATAGCCAGTCGAGCATAACTCAACTGGCCCTGCAAAATTAAGTAATGTGATAAAAAGTGCCTGTTAATACGATGTTAATCGACGATCCATTTTTCAAATTCAACTAAAGATTTAGTATTGAGACAACTATCTACCGTCAATCCCCCTTTCCGTGCCGTATAAACGCCTGTTAGAATATCATTGATACCTGCTGTAGAATGAGCATCCGGATTGATCGCGATCAGGATATTACATTCCATTGCATAGGGGATCCAGGTATAATCTAGGTCCAAACGCTGGGGATTTGAATTCAACTCGATGGCTACTCCATATTCCGCACAAGCCTCTATCACCTTTCTGTGGTCTATAGAATATCCAGCCCGACTAAGCAGTAACCGCCCAGTTGGGTGTCCAAGGATTCGTGTAGCAGGGTTAGCAATAGCTGTCAATAACCGATGCATTGCCCTGTCCTCATCCATCCGTAAATTGCTATGAATGGAAGCGATAACGACCTCAAAACGTGCGAGTAAATCCGGCTCATAATCCAGCTCTCCGTTATGCAAAATATCGGATTCGATGCCCTTGAAAATTCGGAATGGAGCCAGCTCACGATTCAACCGGTCAATTTCTACAAATTGACTTATAACCCGATCAGCCTGAAGGCCATTGGCATAAAATGCAGCCCGGGAGTGATCCGAGATGACCAAATAGGCATAGCCTTTTTGTTTGCACGTTCGTGCCATTTCCTCAAGGTTCTGCAAGCCGTCCGACCAGGTGCTATGCGCGTGAATCACACCACGAATATCCTCCTCCTCAATGAGCTTACCGCCGTGGGAAGCAAATGTGGCAGCAAGATTAGGATCCTCACGCCATTCGGGAGGATGTACGGGTATTTGCAGGCCGATCAGCCAGGAGGTCTCGTCCTCCTCGATTTCGGATTTGCCGAATGTGGAAAAGTGTTTTACATAGCCTTCAGAACCCGTCGTCTCCCAAAGCCTCCTTCCTTTATTGCCGGGATGGGCGCGATGTACCCGCACAGTGCCTTTGCCTTCGATGTGCAGGTCGTACCGCAGCTCATCGATTTGAATGAATGTATCCGTCAACGGGATAATCCACTGCTTGGGCAAAACCCACATCAGGTCTATGTGGCCGATAACAGGACAATGGCGACGAAGTTCACCAGTAATGATAACTTCTGAATCACTATAGATTTGGTAAAGAATTTGTGATGCCTCTTCTGCGATTTGCAATCCATTAGGACCTATCCATTGATTTTTTGACTGGAGAAAAAATTGAAGTTTCTCGCGCAAATCCTGCTGCGTTTTTACACCAAAACCATTTAACGCAACAAGCCGATTCTCATTACAGGCATAATGGAGTTCGCCGGTCGTTTCAATGCCCAGTTCTTTCCATAATGCAAGTACTTTTTTGGGCCCAATTCCTGGTATCTCGAGCATTTCAATCACGCCGGGTGGTGTTTGATCAGCATATTTCTGGTAGGTGACGAGTATGCCTGTATCTGCCAATTCACGAATCTTCTCAGCGATCGCCTTGCCCACACCCTGAATCGCTTCCAACTCAGCTAAAGACATTACCTCCAATGGATCAGGCCATTTCCGAAGCAAGACATAAGCATTCTGATAGGAGCGTATCTTAAAGGAATTCTCCCCATGTAGTTCCATAATTTTAGCTAACCTATTAAAAGCCGATGCAATCGATTTATTCGTCATCTCAAAACAAAGTTTGCTGGAAAGATAGTAGAATTCTTTAGACCTCTTCGGCATCCGGCAGTACGATGGATTAAGGGGATCAAAACCTCCATGTGGTCGGGTGTAATCAACAGTGAAAACTTATGAATAGGCCCTATTTATGTTTAATCGATTGATTAAAATTAACACAACTAACTGAATTAATATTTATTATAACTATTTATTAAAGTTAACATGTAATTGAAATTAGTTAGTAGTGGATAGCTTATTCAAGGTCAAACTACTTGAAAAACAACACGAAACAAGACATTCCAATAATTCCTTATATTTGTGTAAACACCAATATTACCTAATATGCTTAAGCGCATTTGGGACGGCAAACGTCAATCGGGAACACAACCTTCGAGACCGTTTCAAGGCTATTCCTTATTTGGCGATCCCGCTCAACGATTTACTGAGACGCCCAATACACAAACCTCGAACTGGCATTTACCCGGATCCGATCCTGTTTTGTTGCGAATGGTTCTTGGAATTGCGTGGCTCAACCATTTGCCAATACGGATCATTGTCCCCAACGTGATGCAGGCAAACCAAGCTTCACGCATTGCCCAGGAGGCTGTATCCTGGGTGCAGGAAATGGTGTCACAGGAAAATAATTTGATCCCTGAAAAATCGAATCATCTTTTACCCTTATCCTTATCTACCTGGAAATCGACAATAGATGAATTCACTAACGCTCTAAAAACCATACAACAAACTAAGTTCGGTTCAATTAACGCTTATGAGGTGGCACAGACCCTTCTGCGGTTATATCCGGGACGGGATGGTCATCCATTTCATTGGTTTGACGAACATTCCCTGCAGCATACACCTGAGGAATACCACGAGATTTATCAGACCCTTGAAGCAGCACGGCCAAGACGACCTGCCTTACTCAATCGCTCATTATTGAGTTGGTTAGATATTAATCCGCTGGCATTGAGTAGCTGGACATCAGTAACGCTGCGTACCGCTGTCCATGACCATATCCAACAGTTGGAGGCGCTTATCAAGATGTATGAAACCTGTCTATTTGACCTCAGACAACACTTGAAAAAATCGCCCAAATACGCAACCAATCAAACACCTTCTGGTCATTCAAACCTATTGCACCGGCTTACTTTGGGCACCCTTGATGCCGATGCACTTGCCACCAGCCGACTACCCCACTGGCAGCGGTCTTATCAGCTCTTCGAACATGATTTATTATCCAGCGGCTTGTTTGCCCAGTACAAAGGGATGCAAGCAATCAGCCTCGAAGAAACAGCGAAAGAACTGGATATGCTTTTGCGGCGCCTCCGACTTATTGAGGAGTCGCTTGAACCGTTGCTGGAAGCTGCTCTCGCATTTTCATGGCTCCAGGAAGTGCCTTCCCCGATCCGCAAACTTCTTCAATCTTCTGCACACCTGCTGACTTCAACTAATCAGGACAATATGACATTTTGGTATCTGTTTTCCTGGCTGGAGCAGGCCATTCCACATGATGTATGGAAGGCATTAGACGAAACCCCTGATCGAAAGAACCTTTGTCAACAACTTCCTATACAAACATTAGCCTGGTTTCTATCTGGGTCTGGTTTGACCGCATCTAAATCAGATACACAAATGGATTGGACCCTTCACGAAGGGCAACCTTCCTTACCACCGGAAACCAATACTGTCGACTTATACTGGGGCTTGATGCCTGATACTACTGTAACGAAGTATTTCACTTTTCAACATAGAGAAGAGTCCCGGTTGCCTATGGAATATGCCCGGCTACTACAAATGCTGGACCAGGAGCCATGGTCGGAGTTCCATGCTCTACCCTATCCCCTTTCAACGATGTCATGCCTGTGGGAAGGGATGCCCGGCCGATGGCATGAAGCTTCCTTCTTGTCTCTTGAGAGTGTTCCACAACCTGCCTGATTAAGGGATGTCATTCGCGTTGCCTGTTAATCTAAGGGACTATACAGAAAGTCTTAAACTTCGGAAACACACCGACCTGATGGAAGTTTGGGATCCTGTCCGTCGCAGATATGTAGTTCTTTCGCCTGAAGAAATGGTACGGCAATTGGTCATCCAATATCTGATCCAAACCGGCAAAGTAAGACTTAATCGACTTTCAGTAGAACGGAAAATCCTTGTTGTCGGTCAAGTCAGACGCTATGATTTGCTTATCCACAATGGCAAAGGCGTCCCAATTGCTTTAATTGAATGTAAGGCACCGCAGATTCGTCTGGATCAAAAAACTTTACGCCAGATTGGTATGTATAATCTAGTCCTGGGGGTAACGCACCTTATTGTAACAAATGGTCCGAAAATGTATTGCATGTCCCGGGTTCAAGGTGCCGATGCATTCGAATTCATCAGCAATCTACCCGACTTCGAAGTCGAATAACTACCTTTAACCGCCCTAAAATGGGGCAAGAGCTTTATCTATGGAAAAAATTCTTCTGACAGGAGCAGGCGGGCAAATAGGCCAGGTTTTATTACAAGCATTGGCCAAACAATTTGGTCTCCAAAATGTACATGCTACTGACATACGCCCCATACCTGCATGGCAAGGGCCTTTCTCGACCCTGAATGTTTTGGATCGCGAAGGACTTTCATCCCTGGCAAATGAATTTGGAGCCACCCAGATTTATCACCTCGCAGCTATTTTGTCTGCCACAGGAGAACGCAATCCACTTTCCACCTGGCAGATAAATATGGACGGG
>JBBQMA010000173.1:0-6048 GCA_038328415.1 Chitinophagales bacterium
CCCCGTCAAACAAGGCCAGCAAATTGGCACCATGGGAAATACTGGTCGCAGTTCAGGCGTACATCTCCATTTTGAGGTAAGGGATCGGGAAGGACTTACAGCCGTTGATCCCCTGGCCTTTGGATTGACCATTCCCGACCAATCGCCACCGGAGATCACCGGATTAAAAGTGTATGCCCTTGACGACAAACTTCTTCAGCTCTATGAGCAAAAACTAACCCTGCGCCAAGGGGGCAATGAATATCGAATTAAAGGGGATACACTGGTCATCGGTGCATGGCGTGTGGGACTGGGCATCGCCGCAAGGGATATTATGGGGGAATCGCGGTTTCGCACCGGCATTCGTTCCATTGAAATAAAGGTCGATGGCGATGTGGTGTATCATTATGTGCTGGACAAAGTGGATTTTAGACTCAATCGATATGTCAACGCCCACATGGATTATGCCGAATGGGTGCGCAGCGGGCAATTCCTGCACAAATGTTATCAGACACCCGGCAACCGGCTGCCGGTGTATCCTGTCATTCGCAAAGCCGGACTGATCACGCTGAGCCGGTGGGAAAAGCGCGATGTTGAGGTAAATATTACCGATAGGGCCGGCAAGTCGCGGCGTATTCGGTTTTGGATCCGGCGTGACGAACAAATGAAAGAACCCGAGCCGAGGTTGTTCCAGTTTCGGATCCCGTTTGGTGAGGCTTTTGAGCACCAGGACCAGGACATCCGCTGGAAGATTCCTTCCGGATCATTATATGAAACTACCTTTTTTCAATACGTGCGAAAGGAGACTGAAGGGGCTCCGGTCCAGTACCAGTTGCACAGTGCAGAGACACCGATTCATCAATACATGGACGTGGCCATTGCACTGCCTGAAGTGTCTGACAGCCTGGTGGATAAATACTGTGCGGTATACCAAAAAGACAAGGAATGGTATACTTGCGGAGGTACTTTCAATAATGGATGGCTCACTTTTCAGACAAGGCAATTGGGAACGTATCAGCTCATGCTTGATACCATGGCCCCGGTGATCAAGGTGCTTGTGGCGCCTAAAGCGTACAAAAGAGGTGTCCGAATGGGACTTCGCATAACAGATAATGTCAACAATGCGGTGCATATCCGCAATCTGAAATGGACGGTGCGGGTAAATGATAAGTGGCTACCAGCAATATGGTACCCAATGTCCGACCAGCTGGAATTTGACCCAGGCAAATACATCCAAAAAGGGGATAATCACATCCAGGTTGAGGTGCGTGATGATAGGGGCAACACGACATTGTGGGCGCATTCGATGATCGGATGAACCAAGGCCGGTTCTGCCTGTTTTGAATAAAAATAATACTATGACAACGATAAAAGCGGGTGATAAAGCACCGGATTTCAGTCTGCCGAATGAAAAAGGCGAGATCACGACTTTGGCTGATTTTAAGGGGAAAAAGCTGGTCCTTTATTTCTATCCCAAGGACGATACGCCGGGTTGTACAGCGGAGGCTTGCAGTCTGCGCGACAGTTACGACCGGTTTTTAAGCGAAGGTTATGCAGTGATGGGGGTGAGTCCGGATTCTGAAAAGAAGCACATAAAATTCATCGAAAAATACCAGTTGCCATTCAGTTTGCTGGCTGATACGGAGTCCAAAATGTGTCTGGCTTACAGTGTTTGGGGCTTGAAAAAATTTATGGGCCGCGAATACATGGGCGTTTTCCGTACCACCTTTATTATTAATGAAAAAGGTATCGTCTCCGAAGTCATTGAAAAAGTGGACACGAAGGAGCATGCGCAGCAGATTTTAGGGTAGAACGTTTTACGTTCTATGTCCTTTGTTCCAGGTTCATGGGCTGATTTCGGCAATGGCCTTAGCATCAGCGTTGCATCTTAATATTTACAGCTGCGATAATTTTTCGACGTTTATTAACCACCCTAATGTGTAGAACTGTCAATCTATGTTTTCATAGGGAAATGAAAGGATCAGGTATACGATAAAGTATGATTTTTTTAGCACGATGGGAATAGGAAGACTTGAATTTTGCGATTGACAGGTTTGGCTCTAGCGGCTTTAGTTATTGATCCATTAAAGTCTGTAATCATAAATGAAAATAGTTATGTTAATAGAAATTTGGGGATATTATTTGAAGAGCCGGATGATTGGAGTTTTGTCTCTGTAAAGGACTTTGGAGACTTAAAAGATGGACAAATTATTGGAACAGGGCTGAATTTAGCCTTAGACGAGATTTGGGATGATTTAGATCTTCTAATTTGTATTGTTACAAAGTACTATCCTGATAGACCGGAATATAAACATATCCTTTCGCCAACGATTACCCTTACCATAACACCCAGGGAGGAACTGGCTGATTTGGATCCGGAAAATTTTGAGGAGTTGTTGCAAATCTCTGAATAGGGCACTTCCCGGCTGTTGAGGGAATTTAGGGTTACTAAACGGTGCCTGCCTTATATACTAGGTGGTTCAAAATTTTATGAATTTGATTCCGAGTACTTGTTTGAACATGTTGACCTGAGTCAGCCAATCAAGACGGAGCTCAAATCTTTGAAAACAGAACATAATGGTTTCTATTATGATTTTAATTGCCATCAATCAAAGACCCAGCATCAAGATGCAGATAAGGAGTTTGAAGCATTTAAAAAGACCATAAAATTAATTTGAACGGGTTCAGTAGTCAATTAAAAATCATCCATTACCAATTCATAAGTTTTCTCGTTATTGGTTGTCCATTCTGATTTCTTTGATTAGCCAGTCATGTTGCAGGTGTACCAAGGCCAAACATTTAACTTTTTATTAGCACTTGGCCCTGTAGATTTCATTTAACTTCGTGTACTAAGTCAATTAGAATCATTTTATGGGTTTAATGACTTAAGATCTTGTGCCTTTTGTTGATCGGTGTATTCAATAGCTGCAAGATCAAAGGTGTACGTAGCAGGCAGGTATTTTTAAAGTGGTGGAGGATCTTACAAGATGGGTATTAACATACATCGCTTTATGAGGATGGCAATATGGTAACCAGATAAGTTAACCTTTAAACTATGTGCTATGATTATTTTAAAAGCAAGAGTCTGCATAGTTTTAATCATTGGTCTGATGCTCTCCCTTTCAGGTTATGCGCAGTCCCTATGCAATTGTACCGGTAGTGAATTAAAGTATAACCTCCATAGTACCAAATGGGAGTATGCGTGCAAAAGCAGTGAACTAAAGTATAATCCGCATGACACTAAATGGGAGTTTGCCTGTCAAAATAGTGCATTGAAGTACAATCCGCACGATGGCAAATGGACGTACGCTCCTGAGGATGCTGAGCTCCAATACAATCCCCATGAAAGCAAATGGGCCTTTGTGGCTAAGGATGCGGAGTTGAAGTACAATCCGCACGAAAGTAAATGGGAAATGGTGCCAAAGGATTTCGAATTGCGTTACAACCCACATCAGTGTAAATGGTCCTTTGCCCCAAAGGATGCGACCTTGCAGTATAATCCACATGAGGGTGTTTGGGAATTTGTGCGCTAGGCGTTATATTTATGACCTGATATCGGTGGTAGTTACTAAAAGATCTTCCTCTTTTTATATGTTTTGCGGCTTTGCTCAACATATAAAGGAGACTTAAAATGTTCAAGTGAATGGACCGCATGAATCGTTTATTTCGATACCTGCTCTTTATTCTACGTCTTGTGCTTGCCGTTAATAGCCTAGCAGGTGGTTTCCTGTTCATGCTTAAGCCTGATGGTTCACTGCTCCAAATGGACGCTTCGTGGTTGAGCAACTCGCCATTTAATACCTATTTTATTCCGGGACTATTGCTCTTCGTCTTTATAGGTATTCTTTCAATGGTAACTTTCTTAGGTTTAATCGTTAAGTTTAGATCGCGCCTTCTGAATTATTTGAATATTTATCCGGATAAACACTGGGCCTAGACATATTCATTATACACCGGTCTATCCGTTATCATTTGGATTACGGTTCAGTTAGTAGTAACTCAATATTTTTGGTTGCAACCGGTGATCATTTTTATAGGTGTCGGTATACTGATCTGTACCCTTGTGCCGGGGGTATCTAGGTTTTATTCAAACAATTCAAGTTGAAATGATGAATTAATTATACCCTTCGGGTTCGACTAAATCTTTTATGGAATATTACATTGGGTACAATAGAATATGTTGAATGTTTATTTATAAATGCGGAGTTTGGAGCACAAACTGTTTGTTGTTTCGGATTCACCTATTTCGATTTTATATTCCGGGTTAGGTGTTTTAGGAATGGGTCGAATGGGATTTAGTTTATATCTTTTCGACTGATTAGTAGTAGAATGCATAGTCGCCTCAAGCAAAACAACATTCTTTTATGTTCAGACTTCTAGTTTTAACGAAGAATCTACCAAGTGTGATACCAACAGCTTGCATCATATTCTTGAGTCTAACAGCGTTCACTCAGCAGGTTGAGGATCAAGTTATTCGTAAGTACAGCCCTCATCAACTGATTCGTGATTTTCGTATTCTCGAACAAAACCTGCTGGCTACCCATCCAGCCCTTTACACGTTCATTTCGGCGGATAGTCTGTCAGCCAGAGGCCTCCAAATAGTAGCAACCTTAACGGATAGTTTGACCGAAGATGAATTCCATATTCTCGTGCGGCACTATGTGGCATCAATACGGTGTGGCCATACAATGGCACGACCTTCTGAGGCATGGTACACGCATCAGGCAGCCCATCAGGAACCGCTTCCATTCGAAATTCTTTTGCATCGGGATAAACTCTTTGTTAAATTTTACTACCATACCGATAGTTTATTGGCCAAAGGCACGGAAATCCTTACAATTGACAATCGATCCGCGATGGAAATCATAGATGATATGAAAGCCATTCAGGAAAGAGATGGATTTACTTCCTCTTTTGTAGATACTCAAATTGAAAAATTATTCCGAACCTATTACATCTTTTTGTACGGAAGCAAATCTTCCTATACCATCACTATCGCTGATTCGATCAAGCCTAGGGCTATCGTTAGTGTCAAAGGCCTCAAAGCTAAACCTGCTTCGGCGGTTACTAAGGAGGATACCGTTGCTCTTGCCTATTTGCAAAAAACAACATCCGCTTCCTTTTCTATCCGGTCACCATATCCGCAACTGGGCTATCTCGATATCGACCGGTTTCAATCCAAAGGATATAAAAAATTTTACAAAACAGTTTTTGGGAAAATTCACTCGGAGAAGATCTCTCATCTGGTTATTGACCTACGAGGTAACGGTGGCGGTTATTTTCCCAATGGTAATTATCTGCTTGAGTACCTCTTAGCGGAGCCTGTCCTTTTTAAATTTCACAGGACCCACGCTAAACCTAAAAAATCGCCTTATTTGAAAATGCCGTTTTGGAGTAAAATGACTAAATCACTCTTTAGTCTAATGCCCGACAAAGACAGGTCGGATCCCAACCGAAATTTCATGATCCGATACAAACCTCAAAAAAGGAATGGCTATAAAGGTGTACTCTATGTGCTTACGGATGGAGGTACATTTTCAATGAGCAGTTATGTAGCCACCAAGCTGCAACACCACTCCGATGCTATCCTTTTCGGCAGGGAAACTGGGGGTGGTGAAGCCGGGTCTAATGCAATACTCAAATATGAATTATTACTCCCTGAAACGGGAATTCGGGTGAATCTTCCGTATTACGTAATCAATCATGATGTCCAGCCTGTGCAATTTGGCAGAGGCGTCATGCCGGATATTCAAATTGAATATAATCTCAGAGAGAGACTGGACAAATGGGATAAGGAAATGGAGAAGGTTTATGAGGCTTGCCTACCGTCGCGAAGGTAGGTGACAAGGTGGGCGGTGATGAAAGCCACGAGGTGGGAAAGCCAGGAAAATTGTTTATTTTTAGTCAACTAGTGCTACACAAAGACACGCGTCTGTCTCCAACAACTTTCGCGCAACGTCCCAGGTACTATGGTCTGCAACGACAATGCAGGACTTGGCGCTTTGCGCTAATGAGAAATTATGAACTTTAAAGTGACAATTTATTGCGGACTAATCGCATCCACTCACC
>JBBQMA010000174.1:0-6045 GCA_038328415.1 Chitinophagales bacterium
CTTCCGCAAAACCGGAGGCGAGGAGGAGCTCATTGCCGAGGCAGAAGACGGGGAGGTTGATCAGGGCCGCCGTTTCCGGAAATGAATCTATCGTCACCACAATGGGCGTCGTGCTGTAGCTACATCCCAGCGTGTCAGTCACCGTGAGGCTGTATTCCGCTTCCGCGAAAATTTCAATGGCAGGCGTGGTTTCAGAAGTGCTCCACGCAAAATCGTAAAAGGCAGGGTTTAGTTGGGTGTCGTAGAGGAAGGATTCACCGATACAGAGATTAAATCCTTCTGTAAGAAACGTTACCGGAAAAACTACATCGACGGAATCGATGGAGGTGTACCCGAAAATATCTGTAACAGTTACTTTGTAACGCCCCGATTCTGTGACATGCAATACACTGTCAGTGCTCCCGTCATCCCAGGTATAACTGGTGTAAAAAGCTTTGTAGGCATTGACCACCGTATCGCAAAAACCGTAGTCAATGACGATTTGGCGGGGAAGGTCGATGGGTGGGGAATATTTGTAACGCAAATATGTTTCGACTTCCAGGACTTCATTATTGGTCAGGGAATCAGAGTAGAAGAGGATTTCGACGTAGTCGCCGTCCCAAACGCGGTTTGTCACCCCACGATCTCGAGTTATAGTTTGTGCAGATACATTCCCATTTGAAACCATGCTCAAATAACTGAATTGCGATGGTTTTAACATGGCTGTAGGCAATTGTTGATTGCCATTCAATTTCGCAATACCTTGTTGAAGAGCAGGAGAAATCAATGTTGAGAATATAGTCGCGCCAGATTGAGGACCAAAATCAGTCAATGTAGGATGTCCGAAAATCGGAACGAAATTAGTTTGACTTCCCGTGCGGTGCTTGAAATACAGAATAGCCGTCCGGATATTGGTCATTTCTCCAAAATCCATAAAGTCGTTCAATCCATCAAAACGCAACAGGGGTTTGTTATTAACCAAGGGTTCTGATACGATATATGCCGGTCTGAAGTTAGCAGTCGTCATTACGGCATCATTTGAGGCAGTTGCGCGATTTCCCCACAATGACACCCCTCCATTGCCATCAATGACCGTATTTTCATCACCAGACAACCAAAGAATAAGCGACTCGTTGGCTCCCGGATCAAAACAATTGGCCTCGACCTGCGATTCAATCACGCTGAGGATTTGCGCAGTACATCCATCTGAAACCGTAAATATTCGCTCAACTCCAAATTCCCCAAGCGTGGGAAGAATGAATTCAATTGTTTCACCTGTCCCTTCAAATACAATCTCTGAACTTTCGAGATCATACACCGTCCAGGAGATCGAGGAAATTTCACCAAAATTGATGGTACTTTGATCCGTCAGAATGGCGGTGTTTCCCACACAGTTATTTTCAACTATGAGGTCAGGAACGACTGAAGACAACACGTTAATTGATTGATCCGACAATCCCTCACAACCCTGATCTGTTACCACCCGCAAAGAGACATTGTACACTCCCGGATTGAGAATTAAAGGCTGGGGATTTTCTTCAGTTGAAAAGATTTCTCCACCAATGGACCACTCCCAATCAGCTATTTCACTGGCATCAGCAGTAAAACTTTGATCTTCAAACAAAAAACTCTCGCAATCAAACGCAAAATCAAAAGCAGCTGAAGGACTCACGCCCGATACGGTGACTTCTACCGCGTCTGACACCTCACATCCCAGAGAGTTTGTAACCGTCAAAGTGTAATTTCCGCTGACGAGAATTTCTATTTGGGGATCCGTTAATCCGTTGTTCCAAAGAAAAGTCAAACCTCCGGTATTGGTTAGAGTTGTACCCAAAATGGCGCCCTCACAAACTTCAAGAGATTCGGGAAGCAAGTTGTTGTTGGGCAGGTCATTAATGGTTACCACAACTGGTCCAGATTGAAAAGTGCAACCTTCACTATCCGTGATTAAAACGGAATAAGTTCCCACTGCACTAATATTGAAGCTTTGGCCGGTAGATCCATCCTGCCATTCAAAATCAAATTCCGCTGGGTTCAGGCCAGTATCCCACAAAGAATCAGAATCCGCGCACAATTCAAAGGAATCCAGATATACACCCGGATAAACCACTGTAAAAGATCGGTTAATCACATCATTAAACGTGTTCGTAAATGTTCCGCTGTATTGACCCTGTCCGTTTATGGTTATCGATTGATCGTTTGTACCATCCGACCAACTATAATTTAAAAATCCAGGAACTTCAACCTCAAAAGGACAAAATCCCGAAGTAATTAAAGTTTCAGGAATATCAATCTGTGGCGAATACCGAGCGGTGAGATAAGCTTCTACCTCCGCCAATTCAACAGGAGATAAGGCATGATCGTGAATAATCACCTCTGCAATTCCCCCTAACCAATATCGACCAGCGGTCAGTCTATCACTTCCAATATAGATCGATCCGAGTTCTACAAGATTTGTAGGTCTTTTTCCCTTGGAAATTTTCCATTGTTTCACCGGAGCAAAATTAGAACCGACCAGGTCGTTATGAATTTGGTTCAGCGGAACAAAATAACCACTGAAAAAAGTTGTAGTGTTGCTGGCGCTAACAAATATGAGACTGTTTGTACCACCACCATTTTGAGCCGAAACCAGCCCTTTGACCCCGGTAAAGTTTCCTTCGGAGGCAAATTGTGAAACAACAATAACAGAACCGATGAGAAAGGTATGTGGGATTGTGAGATGGTCGTTTACACCGTCAAACTGCATAAATGCCTGATTGTTCAAAACTTGTGCAGATGAAAAAACCGGTTGAGAAGCAGCTGAATTTTGAATGGCATTTCGACCATTTCCAGATAAATCAAAAAGTGTCAGTATACCCCCGTTGGTTTGCATGCTGTCCGCCCGAATCCAGGTAATCAATCCATTTGTAGGAGGAGATTGACCAAAGGCTTTCTGAGTCGATTCAACCGAGAAAAAGATCATGAACGATAAAATCAGCGAGAACCGAAAGTCCATAAATTTACCTAATTATTTGATAACCTCATTGATATAAAATAGTTCCTTCATTTTAATCTACTACTGCTAAATTTACGGCAAAATAAAATAAGAGATGCGTTCATTCCTGGGAGCTGTTCGAGACTTACTGACAAAACAAGATGAATATAAAAAGATTTGGGGTGGACCTTTCAACGGACAAGAAAAGCGTCGGGCAATTTTTAAAAGTATCATAGAAAGATGCAATATTGAATCAATCGTCGAAACCGGAACTTACAAAGGGAATACAACAACTTATATGTTTGAAACCAGTAAATTACCTGTTTACACTGTTGAAAAAGACTCCCGCAGTTTTTACTATTCAAATATGTTGTTTTTTGTCAATCCCAAGGTTAAGGTATTTCTCGACGACAGTCGCTCCTTTCTTACGTTATTGCCCAAAAATGTTTCACAAGAAAAAGCTGTATTCTTTTATTTGGATGCGCATTGGAATGCTGACTTGCCCTTACAAGAAGAAGTTAAGCTGATTCTGAGCCAATATGAGCAAGCTATAATTATGATTGATGATTTTAAAGTACCCGATGATGACGGCTACGCTTTCGATCAATACGGCATTGTTGAATTAAGCATTCAATATTTGAATGGATCAAACAACTTTTTGAAGAATTCCCACATTTTCTTCCCTACAACCAGTATGGAAGAGACAGGTGCAAAGCGTGGATGCTGCTTAATTACAAATGATGAAAACATGTATAAATTGATGTCTGGAATAGATCTGATTAAAGAACATAATAATGAAGAAATCTGAATGACGCTATTCTCTGCTTTTACACTTGTTAGATTCAATGATAACATATAAACCTTTATTAATAACTGCCTTCAGTAGACCGGATTACATGAAAGTTCTACTAGATAAATTGGCTAATAAAAGCTTTTCCAAATTTTACTTCGCCATAGATACGCCCAGAAATGGATTCGTTGAACAAGAGAAATTACAAAAAGAGGTTCTCGTTCTTATAGAAGATTTCTGTCGACATCACAAGAATTCTTTGATTTTAAAACATTCTGAAAACCAAGGCTGCAAAATAGCTATGCAAAAGGCGATCACCTGGTTTTTTGAGCAGGAGGAAATGGGAATGATTCTGGAAGATGATTGTATTCCCGGTGAAAGTTTTTTCGATTTCGCCTCAGAGATGCTTGATCGATATCAAGATGATGACAAGGCGATGCATGTGAGTGGCTCAAATTTCCAACTGGGACGAAAACGTGGTAAACATTCTTATTACGCCAGCAAGGTTCCGCATATTTGGGGTTGGGCGACATGGAGACGCGCCTGGCAAAAATACGAGTCATATATCGACCCAACCAATCTACCAGAAATAAAGCAGCATTTGAACAACGATCTGATGTTTGAATACCACGAGAAAGTGTTCAAAAAAACAAATGATGGGGAGATCAACACCTGGGACTACCAATGGTTTTATACCATTTGGAAATACAGGGGTACGTGCATAACCCCAAACAAGAACCTCATAACGAACATTGGATTTGGGATTGATGCCACACATACAACTGATCCTAACAATTCTTTAGCAGCTCTTCAGATTGAAGCACTGAAAAAGCCTATAAATCATCCGACAAAATTGGTATTCAATGAAACAGCAGACCACTTCTATCTTAGAAATCATCTTGTCCGTAAAGATACTTTATTGAAAAAAGTGGTTCGGAAGACAAGATCAATACTAAAGCCCTGAATTCCAAATTTACCCTCGTAGTATGATTTTGTGAACGCATCCTTTCAATTGAGGAAGAATGAATCTGTTTAGTTAGATTCGCGTCCAAATGGAAACACGCATCACCCCACCTTCCAAAATTTCCCTCGGCTTCGCCGAACTCTGGCAGTACAAGGAGCTTTTTTACTTCTTCACCTGGCGCGACATCAAGGTGAAGTACAAGCAAACTTTTCTGGGGTTTGCCTGGGCCATCCTCCAGCCTTTTCTGATGATGGTGATTTTTTCTGTTTTTTTTGGACAGGCTCTGAACGTTCCCAGCGATGGCATACCCTACCCACTTTTTGCTTTTTCGGGGCTGATGTTGTGGAATGTATTTAGCTCGGGACTGAGCGGAGCGGGAAATTCCATGGTGAGTAATGCCAACATCATCAAGAAAATATATTTTCCCCGGTTAATTATTCCGATGAGTGCCATCTTGGTATCTGTTTTCGATTTTTTCATGGCCCTTGTCGTGTATTTTGGGTTGGTAATTTACTACGGCTTCATCCCCACCCTCTCCACACTTTGGCTCCTGCCATCTGCTTTGCTCCTAACCATCATTGGAACATTCGGCCCTGGTTGTTTGATTGCTGCCTTGAATGTCAAATACCGGGATTTTCGATACCTCCTGCCTTTCACCATCCAAATCCTCCTCTTTCTCACCCCGGTAATTTACCCCATCTCCATGGTGGAAAAACCCTGGCTACAGAAACTATTGGCTTTTAATCCCATGTACGCGCCCATATCCATTGCGCGCAAAGCCCTCGTTGACCGTCCGCTGGATTCGGAACTCATATGGATTAGTATCGGATCTGGACTTGTCTTTCTATTGGTAGGAATTTTTTACTTTCGGAAAACGGAAGGGTATTTTGCGGATTTGGCCTAAGCTCCAAAAAAGAGAAACCAACCCGAAATCTGTAGGATGGCGGATAGCTTTTTACATTAAATCCTGATACTTTCAATGTTCGTTTCGAACGATAATTTATCGGACTTTTTCAATTATAATGAAAAAAAAATATAATCTCATCACCTTTTCGTATCGCACCACTTCACGAAAATTTCACAGGATTAGAAAATGTTCACACGGTCGATGACATAGTCCACCTGTTCTTTTGACATGACCGGGCTTATGGGCAAACTCAATACCGTGTCATGTATTCTTTCGGTGCGGGGCAGGCTGAGATGACCGAGCTGATCCCGGTAAGCCACCTGCTTGTGTGGGGCAATGGGATAGTGAATGACCGTTTGAATGCCATGGTCCTGAAGGTATTTCTGAAAATCGTTTCGTTTCGCAGTTCTGACCACAAACAAATGCCAGAC
>JBBQMA010000175.1:0-6038 GCA_038328415.1 Chitinophagales bacterium
ATGCCCTTGTTCGGGCAGGACTGGCCGTCAATGATGAGCAATCCTAAAGAAAATTTTTATGATGTCCAGGAAGCATTTAATTCCTACTGGACTGGAAAGGACACCCAGCAAAAGGGAAAAGGCTGGAAACCATTCAAACGATGGGAGTGGTTTACAGAACAACGTGTTTATCCTTCCGGTAATCGTAGCCAAATGGAAACGGCTATGAGTACTTATTTTGCACAGCAACTGAGTAATCCGGATAATGGCGAACGGGGTATGGCCAGTGACTGGACATTTATGGGACCATCAACTGTCCCATCTAATCGTGGTGGAGCCGGTCGTTGCAATTTTATCCGCTTTGACCCCAATGACTCGAATATACTCTGGACAGGCTCACCAGGTGGGGGGTTGTGGAAATCGACAAATGCCGGCGCATCCTGGGTGAATTGGAATACCGATTATCTGCCGGTGATCGGCTGTACAGATATCGCCATTGTCCCAACGAATACGGACATTATGTATCTAGCCACAGGTGATGGCTTTGCAAGTGACACTTATACTATAGGGGTTTTGAAAACTACTGATGGTGGACTCACCTGGAATCCGACCGGCCTCAACTGGAATGTGACGGATACTAAGCTGATCAGACGGCTACTGCTGCATCCGGACGACCATGAAATTCTTATAGCAGGTACATCAGATGGCATCTACAGGACGGTGAATGGTGGTGACACCTGGACAAAAGTACAGGGAGGCGATTTTTTTGATCTCGAGTTTAAACCTGGCGATCCTTCTATCGTCTATGCGGGCTCCAATCGTTTCTTCCGCTCCACAAATGGTGGTGTATCCTGGTCACAGGTTTCGTCCGGACTCGCACCCGCCAATCAAGTGAGACGTTTAGCTATAGCCATTACCCCCGCAAATCCTGAATTCGTCTATATTCTTGCTGCCGAATCTTCATCCAATGGCTACAAAGGAATGTACAGGTCTGAAAACAGCGGTGCTAATTTTAACGTTCAATCCGAAACACCGAATTTGTTGGGCTGGGCAAGTGATGGCTCCGATGATGGCGGACAAGGATGGTACACTTTATCTATTGCAGCCTCTCCAACAAATGCTGATGCAGTTGCCGTAGGAGGGGTAAATATTTGGCGGTCCACAACTGGTGGTGATACATGGGGGTTGAATGCCCATTGGTGGGGCGATCAGGCGCCCTATGTTCATGCTGACATCCATGATATGGCCTATCTGCCGGGTAGTGCTAATACGTATTATGCTGCCACTGATGGAGGTATCTTTCGCACGACCAATAATGGGAATTCCTGGACGGATCTGAGTAACGGATTGGAAATAGCCCAGCTTTACAAAATTGGATCTTCAGCTACAAATGAGGATCTTATTTTGTCCGGCTGGCAGGATAATGGTACCAACCGGCTACTTGGTTCGAATTGGCGCAGAGTGATTGGTGGTGATGGTATGGAATGTATTGTAGATCATTCAGATCCAGATGTGATGTATGGGGCTTTATATTATGGCAATATTCGAAAATCCATCGATGGTGGAAATGATTTTGATAGAATTGTCGAATCGGATGGCGATGGAGTGAATAGCGGTGGCTTATGGGTTACCCCGTACATCATGCATCCTACTAACAGTGAGACCTTACTGGTGGGGAAAGATGAACTTTATCGCTCCACTGACGGTGGTTATAATTGGGAACAATTAGGCAGTATCGGCGGTGCCGGTCTTATCCGGGCCATTGCCTTTGCTCCCTCGAATCCAGATGTGATTTATGCCGCCCGTTCTAATTCAATTCATGTCTCCACAGACGGTGGTGCATCCTTTTTTGACGTAAGTGCTGGCCTCCCGAATCTGATAATCACGTATATAACCGTTTCAAGTATTAATCCCGACCGCGTATACATTACCTATAGCGGTTATATGGGAACCGAAAAAGTATTTGTTTCAAACAACAAAGGATCCATCTGGACCAACTATTCCACGGGTCTCCCAAACTTACCGGTCAACTGTATTGAATTTCAGAATGGTTCCAATAATGGGGTTTATGCAGGTACTGATGTCGGCATTTACTACAGGGATGGTACGATGTCAGCCTGGACGCCGTTTAGCAACGGATTGCCAAATGTTGTCGTCAATGAATTGGAAATTCATTACAATTCTTCAAAAATAAGAGCGGCAACTTACGGTAGAGGTTTGTGGGAATCACCACTATTCAGTGGCGAGCCCGTTGCCCCAATAGCAGTTTTT
This sequence comes from Chitinophagales bacterium, assembly GCA_038328415.1. GTDB lineage: Bacteria > Bacteroidota > Bacteroidia > Chitinophagales > Saprospiraceae > JAGNXB01. Next base: position 2,251 of record JBBQMA010000175.1, read on the forward strand.
ACGTCCAACCCTGCTGTAAACTGTGCTGGATCGCCAGTTTATTTTAATAACCAAAGTCAAAACAATCCACTTCAGGTGAGTTGGACCTTTGAAGGCGGTACACCGGCAACCTCAAATCAATATAATCCTGAAGTTACCTGGCTTACCCCAGGTACTTATACCATTTCACTAACGGTGACAAATGTCGCAGGCACAAGTACGGAGACAAAAACCTTAGAGATCAAAGCTGTCCCGGTAGTATCCATTACTCCTGAAAATCCCGCCATTTGTAAGGGAGAGAATATCACCTTGACGGCATCCGGTGCGAACACGTTTTTTTGGTCAAATAATCTGGGCGGCGGAGCAGTTAAAACAGTATCACCGGGTGCCACTACAACGTATACAATCACGGGTAACAATGGTGGATGTACCAGCAAATCAACAATTAATGTAGAAGTCAATGAATTACCATTACTTACAATTGGATCTTCAGCAGATTCTGTTTGTGCAGGCCAGCCGGTCGAACTCCAGGCAGCAGGTGCAACGCAATATATTTGGGAAGATGGACTAGGCACATCGGATATGGTGATCGTCCAACCTGTCGAGACTGGTATGTTTACCGTAGTAGGTACAGATGATAATGGATGTAGCGCCTCAACCACAATAACCATTATTGCCAAACCGCTACCTGCGATGATCGTTTCGCCTGAGTCTGCAATAATTTGTGAGGGTGATTTTATAAAAATTGAGGCTGAAGGTGCAGCTTTTTATGAATGGAGCCATGGCTTGGGTACGAATGCCTCCGTCATCCTTGAGCCTCTTGAAAATGCAACTATCCAGGTAACAGGTACTGCCGAGAATACATGTACACTGACGATTGACATTCCTATTATTGTTCATCAGAAACCTGAACTTACTTTCGTTGGAGCCGAAAACCCCATTTGTGAAGGGCAATCGACTACAATTTCCGTCGGGGGAGCTACATCCTATGCATGGAGTGATAACCTGGGGTCTGATCCCATCATTACCGTTGGACCCACTACGACGTATACCTACCTTGTTACAGGTGTATCCGCAGAAGGTTGTTCAAATGAAGGGGCCGTTACAGTGACCGTAAACCCCTTACCTGTCATAGTAATTAGTGCTTCACAGTCAGCCATTTGTGTTGGTGAGCAAGTGTCTATCCTGGCAGAAGGCGCAACTACTTATGAATGGCAGGAAGGCCTGGGAACAAATCCCGAAGTCATGGTCGCTCCTCAGACAACCACGGCATACAGTATTACCGGCTATAGCCCGGAAGGGTGTGCAGCAATCCAGATGATTAGTATTGTTGTTCATCCACTCCCGGTCCTTTCTTTCGACCCACCCGCCCCACTGGTTTGTAAAGGCAGTCAAATTACAATTACGGCATCAGGAGCCTCGGCATATAGCTGGAATGACGGTCTTGGGGAAAATGCCAGTCTGAGCCTACAACCTTCAGAAACGAGTACCTATCAGGTGCAAGGCACTTCCGCTGAAGGATGCGTAGATAGCCAGGCAGTAGAAGTCAGGGTTCATGTTATCTCTGCCACTATTGAGCTTTGGCCTAATAACCAATGTAATACCGGTATCTATAAGGTGACGACATCAGCGGACGCAACAGGGTTTATATTTCCCTATTCCTGGGTCGTTGATACCAGTCAAATGCCATCCTTTTTTCAGGTCATAAGTGCACCCTCGGAATCTGCCTTTAGCCTGATCGTAGAGGACAGCATTATCTCATGCCCTTTATCCTTTGAAATCAACCCGGGTATCGAGTCTGTTCCGGTTTTGACTCTGGCATATGATCATTGTTTGCGACAAATAGCAGTGCAGGATGATTGTGTAACGGGTGCAGGAAATTGGTATCGATTCTTACGCGGTACAGGGCAGATTGAGCTTCTTCAGTCAAGTGCCTCAACAGTATTAGCTGGTATTGACATAGCAACACGGACTCAATATGGTTATATCTACCATTGTGCGGAGCCATGTGGCGGCATTGGCTTTTTAGCTCCGGAGCAAGAGGGTGGATTTCCTCCTTGCATTGAAGTTGGAACATTTAAATTATTCATCGCACCCAACCCGACTTCAGGAGAATTTAATGTAGAAATTCAACACTATGATGCTTCTGATTTAGTGGTACGCGTGTGGGATATTTCCGGCCGACTCATCGATGAAAAGAAAATTGCCCATTCCGGCGGAATTACTCTTTTACCAATGACATCGGCATCATGGGCTTCAGGAATGTATGTCATTAGTGTCAGGGACGCAAAGGACAAGGAAGTGCAGAAGCAACTAGTCGTCCATTAAACCTTCCGGGTGTTTTACATTTTTTATAAACTGAAAGGGTAGGAGAGATAGCTCCTGCCCTTTCAATTTATAGTATAATCTCCAATGGCACTCTGGCAATGGGAAGCTATTCGAAAACGTGCTACTGGGTTTACTTCATGGCTTTATCAATACTTGCCTTGATCTGCATCGCATGCGCTTTCTGGACAGGATCATTTGCTCGCTTGCTGACTTTTTCTGACTTTTTCTGAATATTGATTAAGGCATTTCTTGCCTGGGCAATGGCATCTGAATTCAACGTTTTATCCTTGATGATGACAGCCAGTTTCTCAACAAAGGCGATCTGTAGATTACGCTGGTAGATATCATTTTTTTTGCTTTCCCCCATTTGCTCGAAAATACCTTCCGTCAATGAGTTAAAATGTTCGTGCATGGCATAGGCGGAGCCATTGTCAAGCGCTTCCTGATGCTGGATTCGATCCAAACGCTGATTACTGAGCAACATATCAATTAGGGAGGCCTGAGATGCACCGATCCGATCGATGATGCCTTGCGATTCGGTTCGCGCCAGGATAGAAGGATCAATGAGCCAGTCAGGCGTTGCAAAAAATTCCTGCCGGATAAAGCGCATGGCATCCCGTTGTTTAGATGCTGCTACTGGCGAGAAAACTATTTCTTCCTGATCAGCAATTCTTGGGTTGTCATACACACCGCCGATGTTAGCAGCGACATGACCGCCATATCTTCTCCATTGAGAGATCACAGCACTATGCAATTCAGCAAGATCCTGGAACGGCTCGGTCGGAATGGTAGCCCATTTTGTAAGATTGGACGAGATCCGTTTTAAGTTCATGATACCATAGTGGCTCGCTTTTATGGCGTCATCACCAAGGTCCTCAGTCTGCGCACGCGGGTCATGTGGATCACCGGTTTGCCGGCCATAAAAATAAAGTGGATTACCGGCATGATCTTTTACCCAACTCTGGAGAATTGGTTTTTCAACTTCCGGATCAGTGATCCCGGGGATGAGCCGATAGCCATATTCTATCGACCACTTGTCGTAAATACCGATACCGGGGAACAGGCATACATCATTGTCCTCGGGTTGGGCGATATAATTGAACCGGGCATAATCCATAATGGATGGGGCAGTTCCCATGGAACAGGTGAACGACGGACTGCGCAGTGAATCGACCGGATACCCGCTACTGGATCCCATATTATGGGGCAAGCCAAGCGTGTGGCCCACCTCGTGTGCACATACAAATCGGATAAGTTCACCCATTAACTCATCGCTGAATTTTGGGGACCGTGCGTCCGGATTCACGGCCGCTGTCTGTATGAAAAACCAATTTCGCAGCAGGTTCATCACATTGTGATACCAAAGTATATCACTTTCCAGGATTTCGCCAGTGCGCGGGTCATGTACATGAGGTCCCTGTGCATTTTGAATATCTGTAGTGATATATCGGATGACAGAAAACCGAACATCTTCGGGACTC
>JBBQMA010000176.1:0-6032 GCA_038328415.1 Chitinophagales bacterium
CGATGTGGAGGGTGCTTGTGATACACAATTGCTCATGGAGTTGCCCGCACCTTGGGGAATGGCAGACCTAGCATTTGATATTGATGGTAATTTGATCGGGCTCCATAATCAACGGGTCATAAAAATTGATCTCGTAAACCAAACATTTATGCCAATGGACACTGTGGGTAATTTTGGCTTAGTTGCAATGACCATTGATTATAATGGCAGGCTTATAGTTGTCGGCAGTGGCAATTTTGGGTACATAGACAAAGATAATGGTCAATATACTGAAATAGGGTTGTTGCCCGACTACTTAACTGGAAGTGGTGATCTTACATTCTATAAAGGAAGATTAATATTAGCCTCAGGAAGAAATAATCCAGGGGGACGCATATATATGGAAATAAATATCGAAAATCCAGGCAACAGTATAATATTGGCAGACGCGATGCTGCCGGATAGTATAGGGATTGTAACTGGCATGGTAACATTATTAGATAATTGTGATAGTCAACGAGTAATACTATTGTCAAATAACAGTAACATTTATGAATTAAACATGGCTGATTATTCGGCAACTAAGATATGTACTTCAGAAAATCCTTTTGGGGGTGCGGCCACAATCAATGAATTTTTAGCCTCAGCATGTGATTTATTGGTTGATCTGGATTTTGATAATAGTGGTGGTCTTTCCGGATTTGATTGGCAGGACAGTTTGAAATGCAAACCTTATGATGGGCCAATTTGTGATGATGATGTGTATGTTCACGCAGAAGCACGTATTGATTCGGTATCCGTGTGGATTAGTGGTAATATTCCGGATGGGACAAAGGAATATTTATCCTTTCCAGGGTATCCTGGCATGAGTACCTCGACTGTAAATGGACAATATATTACTATAACTAATGAGGTAAATGTGTCACACAATGAATGGGAAGATGCCCTGAAATTATTTCGCTACAACCATGATGGACCGCTATATACATCCGGTGTCCGAGAAATAAAATTTCTTTTACATTCCGATATTAGAGAAGGCGATACAGTAAGTACATTTATTCATGTTCCTGAAGGCATGCCTTATGCTGGAAGAGATACGTTGGTAGAATTTTGTCAAAATGCAGGAGCAATTGATTTGAATAATTTGATCAGTGTGGAAGCGGATATCAGCGGAGTATTTAGTACAGGAACGACAATATATGACCCTGCTATATCACCAGATAGTTCGATAGTATATTATGTCGTTCAACATCCGGAGTGCTTATCCGATACGGCAGTAATTTATATTATTGCACACCCGGCCCCTTTAGTAAATCTAGGTCCGGATCAGCATTTGTGCCATGGTGATAGTCTGATATTGATGATGGAGGGATCGTTGGATGTAGAATGGCAGGATGGCAGTTTGAATTCCAATTATTCTGTATCATCGGCCGGCCTATATACGGTTACCGCCACCAATTTATGGGGGTGCAAGGAAACGGATAGCATTATCGTTACCGCTAGCAATCCGCCAATCATTGTCAATGAAGGATTCGTATATTTTTGTCCGGGCGATACCATCCAATGGCAGGGAGCGACCTATCCTACACCAGGACAATTGGAATCGATTATTCCAGGAATAAATGGATGTGACAGTATCAGGTATGCGGTTGAACTAAAGTATGATCAACAGCCAACAGCCATATTGACGGGGAAACTTGTTTTATGTCCTGGAGAAAGTACAGTCTTGCAGGTGAGCAGTGGGTACGAATATATATGGAGTCATGGTCCCATCACCGGAGATGTGACAATTACTAATTCAGGTCAATATACCGTAACAGTAAGTGATGGCATTTCCATTTGCAAACAAATACTAGTTATCGATGTAGTCGAATCAACACTGATTGAATTTTTAGATTTTAGTGTGGAAAGCCCGCATTGCCCTGAGGACAAAAATGGAGCAATTATCATAGGAAATTTAGTGGGAGGCACATTTCCAATCAGCCTTTATTTGAATGGAGCTGAAGTAATGCTGGGAGATTATATTCAAGAATTAACTCCTGGCAGCTATGTTCTAGAGGCTATAGACGGACTTGGATGCCAATCTACAGATACCTTTTATATAAGTGCCCCACCGAATAGTCAATTGACACTTCCTCCAAATTTTGAGATTCAACTTGGAGAAGAATTAACCATTACGGCAAATGAAAATTTAATGGAACCTGTCATCTATTCATGGACGCCAGATTCGATTATCATCGGACAAACAGGCAATACTGTTCGATTATCACCACAATCGTCAGGGCAGATCAATGTAATGGCAATGGATGCCGATGAGTGTACTTTTTCAGCTTCAACATGGGTATCCGTTTTAAACACACCTCGAATCTTTATTCCCACCGCTTTTTCACCCAATGGGGATGGCATCAATGATTTATGGAATATTTTTGTGGCAGATCCATACTGGCACATTGCACTAATTGAGATCTATGATCGATGGGGCAACATGGTATTTGAATCCATGCTAAATAATGTATCATGGAGTGGAACTTATAAAGGAAAGGATCTTCCTTCGGGTGTTTATGTTTACAGGATAAGCTTGGAGCAAGGAATAGGTGAACCACTTAATCTTAAAGGAGATGTACAATTACTGAGGTAGTTGTGGCCCTTTTCATTTTCAGTTTAGCAGCAACTGACCACAAAGCGGTAAGTTTGAGAAACATTTTGATCATGAGACCTCTTATAGTTACCGTTGTATTGCTTTTAATGCACTTGTCTGTCATCCAGGCGACCATCTGGCCAGTCGGACCGGGAAAAGCATACCTTACACCTTCCGCCGTATCTAATTTGGTGGTCGAAGGGGATACCGTCCTTATCGATCCGGTAGCATATCCCGGTGATGTCGCTTTTTGGAAAGTGGATCACCTGCTTTTGATCGGCAACCAGGGGCGACCTCATCTAAATGCTCAGGGGAAAGCTGCCGGCCAAAAGGCGATCTGGGTCATCCAGGGTGACGATGTCACGGTAGAAAATATCGAATTTTCACATTGCACGGTACCGGATAAAAACGGCGCCGGCATCAGGCAGGAGGGCACCAACCTTACGGTGCGTCAGTGTTATTTTCATGATAATGAAAATGGTATTTTGGCGGGAGATAATGCAGCATCTACCATTTTAATTGAATTCACCATTTTTGGATACAATGGCTACGGTGATGGGTATTCGCATAATATTTATGTCAATCACATTGGCCATTTCATCTTTCGCCACAATTGGTCACATGACAGCAAAATCGGACACTTAGTGAAGAGCCGTGCGCATATCAATGAAATACTCTATAATCGATTGGAAAGTGCCCCTGGTAGTGGCGTGAGTTATGAAATTGACTTGCCCAACGGCGGACTATCCCGAATTATCGGGAATATCATTTATCAGCCTACAGATGGCCAGAACAGCGGTCTTATTGCATACGGCATGGAGGGTTTATCAAACCCCGGACCACATGAATTGTACAGCATCAATAATACCATGGTCAATGCAAAAACAGTAGGCCGGTTTTTTACCTTAAACAGTGGCACTGCTAAATGTAAGGCCTGGAATAATTTCCTTGTCGGTGGTGGCAGTGTTTTTAATGGCCCGGTAATGCAAATGGATACTTCGAATAATTTGGTACTTGCGGATATTGATGCGGCCGGTTTCATTAATCCCTCTGCATTAGATTTTGGACTGGCATCTTCTAGTCCTTCAATTGATAGTGGCACAAATCCAGGGCAAGGAGGTAATTGGGATTTAATTCCGGAATGGGAGTACAAACATCCTGCAGATCGGGTAATAAGAGAAACATATGGTGCTCTGGATGTGGGTGCTCTGGAAGCCGTTTCTACGTCGGCTGTTGATCAGCCAGAAGAAAGGATACTGCATATATGGAGGAATGGTTCATGTCTAGGGCATTCCATGCAACTGCCAGCCAGGCGGTGGCAATTTTACACGCTTGATGGTCGATTTCTCTCAGAGGTACACGGTGAGGGAGCGATTCAGGTGCCTTTAGAAACCGTTGTGGTTGTTTTGCTGAGTGCGGGGCGGTTTATAGGGTCTGGGATTCTGCCCTTGTAAAAGGAAATAAGCCGAAGTTTTTCCTGATCTGGCGACCGGAGCCGACGAGAGAGCCCATTCCCGGAAAAGTCAGCGTAATCCAAGGCTACATATTTGTTGATTGCAATACGAAATATATAGAAAAAGGGTGCGCCGCAAGGGAATTAATCCGCCATTGGCACGCCCTTTCTTTTTAAATTATCCTTTAGACATGTAGGTCCGAAAAATTGATCTTTTAAGCAGCCGGATTGGCTTTATTTGATCATACTGCGGGCCTTGGTCGCACGTTCCTTTGAATCGGTCATTCCTAGAGATGCGGCTTTGTCATAAGACTCGGCTGATTTGGTATAGTCCTGTACGGTCATATAGTATTCGCCCATGCTGTCATAGGCATTCGCTTCTGTAGGTGAAACACGGATGTAGTTTTCAAAGGCCTTTTTAGCTTTGTCTAATTCGCCAGATTTAATATACAAGTAGCCAAGACTATTATAAGCTGATCCGTTACCCGGACGCAACTTAACCATTTTTTGCAGATAGGTTTGAGCGGACTGATCATCCTGTTTGATCCAAGTAGCGGCACTGGCAGCTAAGTCATATGCCTGCCAATTTTTGGGGTAGGCTGTAATCAGTTCTTCCAGGACGGGCATCGGATCTGAAGTGACATCACTTTCCCATTGCAACATCAGTTTGCGCAATATTTTTTCCGCTTTCGTAAAGTTGTCAGGAGCGATAGCTATAGCCTTCGTGACCATTCCGTTGGCCTGGTCGTATTCCTTGAAGGATACCATTGCCAATGCCAGATGGGCATAGCCGGCAAACAGGTTTGGATCGGCCACGACAGCACTGTTCATCGTTTGTACATACTCTGAAATTTTAGCATTCTCAATAAGTGACAACGCTTTGTTGTAGGATGTCAGTGCCGATGTCGACTTGGAGGAAACGGGCAGGTAATGATCCTGTGCATTCAAAATAGTGACACTTGCAAGGAGCAGGAGGATAAAGGCAAAAAGGTTCTTCATGTTAAAAGGGTTTTGAATTGAATAGAAGAAAATGGTTTCGTTTTGTGTGCAGCAACAAGGTGTTCCCTTGTTGTTGTTGACTTTAGTTCTATTTGCAGGGGATCAACAAGGTTACCCTTACCTAATACAAATGCTAAAGTACGTTTTTTCATTGTACCCAAAGGAATTGTAGAAAGTGGGGGAAAATTCATCCCCTCGAACCCATTTTGTGGCCTTGCTTCAAGTCATGCAGCCAGGGCCCCACATGATTCCGAAGTATAACATATTCGTTTTCCTTTTTTGCATTGGTAGATGGTTTTGCCTGTATTTCCATCATTTGAGAAGGATAAAGTCCTCGGACCTGGCAAGCTTCCTTTACGTTGAAGATTGGCCTGGAATAGGCTTATTAAACGAAGGCTGGCTTGTAAGATTATTTTTCTGATGAGGGATTAATTGTTTAGCACGTTTTGAAATAGCAGTTTGAGTTGAACATAATGCCACTATCGCAAGGATCGGATAATCGTTTGGCGGTGGACAACTGTGCCTTTTTCATCGCGAAAAAGCAATTGGATCAAGCCGGTACCCACATCCGGTAAAGAAATGATTTCTGAGGGGATCGTCAATTGTTTGTGAAGTATATTTTGGCCCAACATATTGTAAAAATCCGCAGTTTTATAGTGGGCCGGGATTTCGTTCACATACAAGACATCAGAAAATGGGTTAGGCAGAACCCTCGGAATACCGGTCGAATTAACATTTTCCTGATCTACAATTATGGCCGATATCTGCAGACAGTGCTTATCATTATCGTGGTTAATGTCAATGGATTCATCCGGTGTAGATAGTGATAGACATTTATAAAATACGGTAGAATACGGTAAGGCAGGAACAAAGAGGTAGATGCCAAATTCGATTTCGGGAACCGCAACCCAGGCTGTTTCACCCGGCAGCAGGTTTAAATCAGATAGAGGGTGCTCAAATTCA
>JBBQMA010000177.1:0-6000 GCA_038328415.1 Chitinophagales bacterium
ACCGGAAAATCAATATCGTTAATCGCCGGCCCCTTGGTTTTTGCCTGTTTGCTGACATGGGGCGACCTGGATCCGATGCGACCTGAGGCAACTGCTATGGCGGCGATTGTATCATGGGTGGCGATTTGGTGGTTTACAGAGCCCGTTGATCTGGCGGTGACCGCATTATTGCCCTTTGTGTTGATACCCTTAATGGGCATAAGCAGCCCCGGCGAAACAGCTAGTCAATACATGGATCCCATCATCTTTTTATTCCTTGGCGGTTTTATGATGGCTTTTGCGATGGAGCGCTGGCAGTTGCATACACGACTAGCGCTGGGAATTTTAAGCCGGACAGGGGCAGCGCCTTCCCGCATTCTTGCCGGGGTAATGGGCACCGCATTTTTTGTATCGATGTGGGTTTCCAACACGGCTACTGTTTTGATGCTGATTCCTGCTGTCATGGCGGTTATCGATCACATCAGGGGAGACCATGAAAAATCCGCGAGCTTCCCCCTGGCCACAGCACTCCTGCTTGGGTTGGCTTATGCCGCTACTCTAGGTGGGATGAGCACGCTGGTAGGCACACCGCCAAACATGTATTTTTACAGCTATTACCAGCGGACCTTTCCGGGGGATGCATCCATGAATTTTGCCTCATTTTTTGTGCAGGCCGGGCTGATTACCGTGATCCTTGCACTCTTCACCTACTTGTTGTTGCGCTTCCGGTACCTGCGCCATCAAACGGGCCATTTGCCCGGCCATTATTTTAAAAATTCATACCAGGCTCTTGGAAAGCTATCGATCGATCAGTACGTTGTAGCTGGTATTTTTATACTGACGGTACTGGCCTGGTTTAGTCGGCCGGATATGGCGTTTGGAGATACCTTAATAAGAGGATGGGCCAGCCTGAGCGGATTGGGCGACCGTGTAAATGATGGGATCATCGTGATCGTGGCTTGTCTTGCATTATTTGTCCTTCCGGCATCTACGCAGAAGGGAAGACTCCTGGAATGGCGCGACGTCCACCGGCTTCCTTTTGGTATCGTGCTCCTATTTGGAAGTGGTTTTGCATTGGCCATGGGCTTTGAAAAATCCGGATTAAGTGAATGGCTGGCCGGACATCTGTCAGGGCTTCAGTCGGTACACCCATTGGTACTCCTGCTGACCATTGGCACGATCATCACGATAATAAGTGAATTTGCCAGCAACATTGCCTGTATCCAATTGGTCCTGCCCGTATTGGCCACCTTGGCCGATGATGGTCCGCTACCATTAAAAGGATTGATGGTTGCTACTGCATTATTTGCGAGTCTGGGATTCATGATGCCGGTGGCCACACCGCCCAATACGATCGTTTTTGGTAGTGGCCTTGTTCGCACCAGGGATATGGTGCGAACAGGGTTTTGGGTCAATATAGCGGGAATAAGCATCATTTCTTTGGTGATCTATGCACTCTACGCTTAGTTTTTTACCCATATTGCTCCTATCAAACTACTTTTTAGCATACTGGTTATAAAGTATTTGTGAAAATGCATTTTTAGAGCTTTTCCTATGGTTACACCACCGAGACCTTTTTGACCTTACAGATGCGTTGTTGATAGCTCTTACGTGGGGGGTAGGCCTTGTGTCTGGCATTGGTTCCTTGACATTAAAGATTTCCGATTTTACCTGGCCCGCCTCATCGCCGGCGGGGCTCGTTACTTTTTGTCTTGGCAAAAAGTAACCAAAAATCTATCTGCCAATTGGCCTGACTGGCGAATGGCAGTCAGGGCGCTGTCCTCCAAAGGCTCGCTGGTTAGTGATGAAATTGGTGTAAAAATCCTAATTAGTATTACGTAAGCCTCGCGCAGGAGCGCTCGGTTCGCTCACCGAATGTCCACAGGACATTCGCCCCTACGGGGTATGTGAGCTCACACCTAAAAAGGCTCTCCTTACAGGCCGGACAGCTACGTATTGGGGGCGAGCTGTTCGAGGACGGTTAGCGACTATGCCCATAACTGAATAAACGAACAAACCTTTTCCTTTCACCATCTCCATAGTTAGCTATTGCAAATTCAACAACGCGTTGTGGATGTATACTCCGTACTATAATTCCAGTATCTGACACCAACGGAACAAACAAATGACGATAAGGTGACAAAGCCTTTCCTTTTTGCGGTGCTTCAAACTGACCCATTGCCTTATATTTGCGGCCATTTATCAAATTAACATCTATGACTTTTCAATCGCATCCTATCCAATGGACCATTATTGGTTTAGCAGCTCTACTTCTCCTAGCACCGGCGTGTCAGGAAACCGGTACCGCTCAGCAGGAGAAACAGGAAGAAGCAGTAGCTGACTCCCTCATTTTGCCCGGAGAAAACCATTTTAAATCAATCCGTCAGGTCACATTTGGTGGCGATAATGCGGAAGCTTACTGGTCATTTAATGATGAAATGCTGGTCTTCCAGGCACGCAATCCCAAGTGGGGCACTGAATGTGATCAAATCTATGTAACCGGGTGGCAGGAATCCTGGAAGGATAATGTGCCTCCCATGGTCAGCACCGGCCGAGGCCGGACTACCTGCTCCTATTTTATGCCCGGCGACAGCACCGTTCTTTATGCATCTACGCATCATCACGGTGATGAATGTCCCGAGGAAGCGGAACGCAAGCCAGGTGGCAAATACGTATGGTCGATCTACTCAACGTTTGACATTTTTATCGCTGATCTCAAGGGGAATATCATCAAACAATTGACCAACGAGAGTGGATATGATGCTGAAGCAACCTTATCTCCAAAGGGTGATAAAATCATTTTTACTTCAGACCGCTCCGGCGACCTTGAATTGTACACCATGAATAATGATGGATCTGGTTTGAAGCAGATCACCTCGGATCTGGGCTATGATGGAGGTGCCTTCTTTTCACCTGACGGCACTAAAATTGTGTGGCGCGCCTCCAGACCTCAAACGCCTGAAGATGTCAAAGAGTACAAAGATCTGCTGAAGGAGGGTCTGGTTGAGCCAACGGATATGGAAATTTTTGTAGCCAATGCAGACGGCACAGATGTCATTCAGGTGACAAAACTTGGCAAGGCTAATTGGTGTCCTTACTTTCATCCAAGTGGTGAAAAAATCATTTTTGCATCCAATCATACCAGTGAGCGTGGGTTCCCATTTAATCTTTATCTGATCAACCTAGATGGAACAGGGCTTGAACGGGTTACAGCCGACGATACTTTCTCTGCATTCCCGGTATATTCAAACAATGGAAAATATCTCGCCTTTTCAAGCAACAGGAATAACGGCGGGACCAGGGATACTAATTTTTTTATTGCTGAATGGAAAGACTGATTCAGCGTAAAAAAATGAAACTTCAAGACAGGATGCCTATCAAACTCATTTGGATGTCGTATTTTTCTAAGGTTGTAGCTAAGCCCATCTTTTTCACTGTACTTATTTATACTTAGGTCTCCGGAATGCTATGTATGGACCAAAGTCCTTATAGATCTTTTTCTTTTCATGCAAGGTTTGTTTTGCTTGCAGCAAAGGTCCGGCTCCAATTAGACTCATCCTATATTTACTTGGACAGCCGGATACATCCGTTCACAAAGCATGGGGGTCAAACCTCCGGAATGTTATCCACACCAGGCGGATCAAACCTTTTCGGAATGGTGGGCAAACCTATCGGAATATACATGTCAGCAGATCAGCAGGCATTATTCCTGCTTTTTTGATCGTCTTCCAGTAGGTCTTTTCATCTGGGGGGATGGAATATCTGGAAGTGCCCTGTTCCTCAAACGGGAACCCTTATCAGACCTGTTTATGACTCTTCAAGTTCATTCATACCTTATCCTTTCAGACTATATCGTTTCATCATGTCTTCGATATTCCAGTCGCATTGAGTGAAGTAGGCTACTTTTTGTTTTTGTTTCATCAATCCTGTCAGGATATCTTCCGGCGTCATGCCGAGCTTTTGGGCAGTTTTAAGGATAGAATTCTGATTGACCTCTATGGGCTTCTTTTGGGTACCAAAGATGTCCATACCTTCTCCTTCAGAGGTGAACTTACCATAGACAAACTTTCCTTTGGATGACCAGGCTAAGGATGCTGCCATCTCATCGTCGTTGTTGTATTCAAAATAAGCGGCTATGCCAAAAGCTTTGCTGAGTTTGTTGAGCATGGTCTGTAAATGCGGAGTATGTTGTTCCTTTTTGTCTATATAGGCGGCCAGGTTGGGATATGTTATATAAGGTACATTCATCCCGAAAAGGATCGTATGTCCAGTAAATGTAGCAATGGCGATTTTGCTTTCTCTCTGTACTTCGTCGATGATGGTGGTGACGTCATATTCCTGTATTTTTGGCTGAATGCCCAATATTTTTAATACTGCATTTACATCATCAGTAGGGATATAAAACCAACGACACTGATCCTCGATAGTATTCAGGACATGACTCTGCTCTTTGGTGAGTTTGATACCGCGGTTTTCTTCTTTGATGCGGAGGGCTTCGAGGTAGGTGTCGTCAATGAGGTTGTTATATGTTATTAGGTTTCTGTTCAAAGACTTAGCAATTTCATATAATAATTTTACATTACCATAATCTTCACCATTCTTCAACTCTGCCCAAACAGTTTGTCCCCAACGAATATAAGAAAATTTTAGAAAATCAGAAACTCCAACATTTTTTTCAAATTGTTTTGGGTCATAATCTAATAGATAAACAAAATCAAATTTTTTTATTATTTCTCCTATTTCATAATCTGAACATTGCATATACTCCTTAATAAATGCCGGTTCAATAAAGATAGTATCTCTTACATTTATAAATTGTGTATATTGATTCATTACTTTATGGAAAACTTCCTTAGAAATATGATTGTTAACAACAGTTGCAGGGGTGTTGCCTGAGTTAAAACCTTTATAAACTGAGAAAAAATAATCTAAACTTGCCATACTAAATAATTAAAGATTGAATTCCTTCTCAATAGACGAAAACTCAACATCAATATTTATATATTTCGCTTTAATCGTAGCAATCCAACTACTGTAGTTACTAAGATTATCGTCCATAACATATATATGTAACTTTCTAATTTCTTGAATTGATTGGTTGTTTGGTACCCACTTTTTATTTAGGTCATTCAATTTAGTTAAATGTACTGAATTCGAACTCATCCATTGAGAAACAGTTTCTTGATAAGTAGTCTTCATACTGACTACCTCATACTTACTTCCAGCCTTTCGATAAAAGTCAATGACAGGGGTGTTATGAGAAGTGTGCACCCAGCCATTTGCCTTTGCATATTTGGTGCTTTGAGCCATTAACCGCTCAAAAAATGTGCCCCTTTGAAAAAACTTGGGATATCCCTTTGACCACCATTCTGCTATTTCCGTCTTCTTAATTGAATTGCTAAAGTTATTTATAAACTTAGTGGCTAGTTTGTCCAACTCTGCCATAGAACCACAACTATTATGCACCACCAGCCCTTCCTGGCCGACGAGATAGTTGTGCGTACCGGGTACGGTAATATTATAGACCGTGTGCTCACCCGCCAGTTTCTCCCTGGCCAGAAGGGTTGCCGTTCCTTCCTTTGTCTGGAGGATATCGCCTGGTTCCAGCCAGGAGGCCGGTTTCCAACCATTGGCACTTACATCATAGAATGGATGCGAACCCGTGACCTCAATTTCCTCCCCACTTTCAAAGATCAGCTTCCAAACATCATTGGAAGTATGCTCAAATATTCCCGTAATATAAGAATACCCCGCTTCTCCGCCACCATCATCGTCCGACGGGATCTTCGGTGGCTTGATACTACGGATATCTGTAACAGCATAGACCCCGTCTATCCCCTGATCCGGGATACTTAGCCACACCAAATCACCTACCTCCTCAATGCCATATTGCCCTAACGCATCGTCATCCAAACTCAATCGACAGGTATGCCTTCCATCCGTTGATTGAAAAGCTACTGAATTATTTAAAAAAATAGTTTTGGTCCATTTGATAGGGATGTCATTGTGGCCTTGTGGGTG
>JBBQMA010000178.1:0-5998 GCA_038328415.1 Chitinophagales bacterium
GCGTGGGCAATTCGGTACAAATCCAATCTGGCCAGAAATTCGTCCAAACATTGGATATCAGTAATTCAAAATTCGGACTTTCCGCATCGACGGTCATTAAATTGATCTGTTGTTCCTTTTTCTGATCAGTTTCGACATCAAATATAATTGACGAACTTAAAAATACATAATGGCAAAACTGGTGAGAATATACATTTAAAGAGTTTACCGTATCTGATGCATTGCAGTTATCCGAATCTAACCAGTTAACGATTTTACTTGTGCACTCTGTCAAACCTTTGTTAATGGCAACAGTTTTCCTACCATCCATTTCGCCTACCCAGAATTTCAGATGTTTTTCATGTTTTTTGATGATTTGCAAAGAATCATCTGTACTACCTCCATCTATGACGATATATTCCAAATTGGGGTAATTTTGAGAGAGCACAGAATCGATGGTTTGTTCCAGAAAATGGCCCTGGTTGAAACTCGGCGTGATGATGGATATTTTTTTCTTCTTTGACACAGTTCAAAGCTCTTATTTTTTAGGATATCGCTCCCTAAAAATATTGTGAGTTCGGCACAGCATATAAAGATATTGGGTCACTTGCTTTGAGAGTTATAGGTTAAAAAGCTATCTATCTCTTCTATTGTTGTCTCACTTATTTTAATGTCTCCAATATGGTCGTTAGATTTTTCGGATATTTCTCCAAAGTGAGAATAATAATCTAATCCGCAGGTACTGGCTAAAGAGAAATAGCAATTATTTCGAGCATCATCCTGCCCCCGAATTTCACAAATCTTTGAACCAGAGGGCATGAATAGCATGTTGGAAAGCCCTGCCCCATGCACTCCAATAAGCAGTCTACATCGACTCATAATTATTGCCTGCTCCATCCAACTATAGTTTTCTGCATGGATAATTTGCACACGATGATTGATGAGCATTTCTGTAAATTCATTTTCATTGATTAAGTTTCTTCGCGAAGCTTTTGATCGGCTGATATAAATTCGATCTGACGGGACAATTTCGGAATTGAAAAATTTACTAGCAAATCTTGAGCGAAGAAGTTCTATTGATTCAGGATAATAATTGCCCGATGGCGCGAGCATATCTGAGATTATTAATTGCTCACAATGTATAAGGTCTTGCTGATAAATATACCTGGGTTGAATATTTAGAACTTTTAATGATTCATCCACAAAACCTAAATGTTGGAATTCGCTCGGCAAAAGTAAAGTGTGATCGCTAAAAGCCTCTTTAAGAAATAAAAGTAACGGGAGAACATCAAGCATCCAGTGAAAATAGCCTAAACTCCATGTATCGGTTATCCACATGCAGGGCTCCGCTATTGTTTGCTTTCTTTTCGATGTAAAACGTAATGCACCAAGTGTGTGTTTTAATTTCTGAAATTTCGAAGGCTTTTTTGCTCGAATGTGTCGCAGGCTTTCTTCTACAATTTGTCCATTCTGAAATACCAAACCTTCTCCATTTAGATAACAATTGTGAATTTCATAAGCATTTGGTGCATTGAAACTGCGCTCAACTTCTTTTTCAAATAAGTGTCTATTTTCGGCATTGACATTTATCGGCGCCTTGCGAATAACTCGATAAGGACCTGCTGTCAATGGATGTTTTTGAAAATATCCCATAGATGAACGATTATTTCAAAAACTTTATTTTTTAAATTCAATCAATTGACACGTTTAAAGTGAAAGAAACCACATCCAAAATTACATTCTAGAAGTTGAGTTGGTGTAAGTATTTCGTGGTACTTATCATCTTTATATATTCCCGACAAACTAACCAATTCAAAGCCATCGAATAAACGAATAATTTCATTGGACTCGAATACCCTGTGGGCATTAAAATTTACACGTGGTCGACCACAAGGAGCGGATAGGTAAATACTTCCCCCGGGTTGAATCACGCGTTTGATTTCTTCAATAGCCTTGATATGTCCTACGGGATCAAGAGGATCTCCATATCTACCTAAGCCTATATGCTCGACCACATGCAACGAGGAGAGAGAAGGGATACTGCGGTCTTCATATTGAAGTTTAAGAATAGAACCCTCAGCGTATTTCAGCCCTTCAAAGTCAATATTTGGCTTTCGAATATCAATGTAGGTAATAGGGCAAAGGGTGGTAAGATAACCAAGCATATTGAGTTGTGAGCCAATGTCAACATGAAAATCCGGATGAGCGTCCTTCAATTTTTTAAACAGCCAAACAGGCTGTTGGGCGTAGTGCGAATTTAAACTTTGGACTCCCTCAGCTTCGTTAAGAATAGGGTATAATTGGTTTAAAGGAGGCTGCTCATATCCGGCCTCTATTGATTGCTTTGAAAATTTCCGGTAATCCGACCAAAATTTCAAATAGAGTTTCAGCGAACTTCCCATACTATTGCCCTTCACCGGCAATGACATGAAATGATGTCGGGAATAAATATCTTTTAAGGTTTTGTACATCATTATTCTATTGGTCCAATTGTCCAGTTAAGATTTCGATAGATATCAACCGGATAAGTTTTTTTATTATTTATTCCCATCCAAAATTCCGGAGCGATAATTTCAATGGCATTTTTATTGAGGTATGCTGCCCACCAGGCAAAGGTGCTGTTCGATATAATTAGATAGTTCGCGAACATAAGCGTTTGAAAATCTTCTATTTCTGAACCCGCATAAAATTCGATATTTGGCAAATCGGACAACATCTTTTTAGCTCTTTCCGGTTCATCGGACAAAACAATTATTTTTGTAACCTTGGCTCGCAATTTTTGAATGCTCTGCACGAAGTAAGATTCTGGTAAGCTGACATCTTTACCAAGATTGGGGCTATTCAAATTACTGTAATCCCCGAAGCGCATGTGGATAGCAAGATAAGGTGATGATTGAGGTTGAATTGCGAATGACTGACGAATTTGGAATAGTTCTTTTATTTCAGTCCTACAATGTTCAAAATATGCTTCACTTTGGAAATAACCCACGTGGATGGCTCTGTCAAAAAGCCTGTCGTAATCTTGCTGCCTGAAGCCTGTTTCGTTGTCATATTGTTTGATGCAAAGCTTGGCCCGCGCTAAAGTCAACCCTGCTATCCAGCGATTGATCCTGTTTTTAAAACGAAAGCGATCTGTAAATTGAAAATATTCCAGCGCGCCAAACTCATCTATAAACACCTCAACGCCGTGCTTTTTGGCATAAGCATGTAAAAATGCATATTGAAACATTTGATTCCCTAATCTTCCCCTACTCTTTACACCGATCATTTTAGCTGTTTAAATGTAAATTGAGGAAATACTTTGCCTTGGATTATTTCGGTGTTGCTGTAGGAGTATGGGTTTCCTTCTAAAACCTCAAGTGAAACTTCATCTCTAATGTAGTCCAAAACCTCTCTGTCGCTACCTAAATACAGGTTGAGCATGTATTTTCCCGGACGTAAATCGTTATTTATAGAAAATCGAAAACTTTGCTTTCCTACACAAATCAGTATTGGTTTGTTGATCCATTGATTGCTGATATGATAGATTATACTGCCTTCTGCATCTTGTATTGAAATGCCTAGTACAACATCTTCGCGCAAATTTTGATCAGCGTGAGTAGTAACTTCTATTTCAATATTTTCTCCTGATTTGCATGGATTATTTAGAATGAAAAGTCTAACCATTCTGGCTCGGCCGGTACATTTGGTCTTCCTTTTTATCTGAGTAAGGTCAATTTCACTCATTACATCCTTACCGGACCCTGTATACTTTTCAATGGCTTCATTTACACTCCCATTGAAGGCGATGCGTCCTTCACTTAAAAGGATGGCCCTTGAGCATAAATTTCTCACTGCCTGCATATTGTGGCTAACAAACAAAATTGTTCTTCCACCTTTACTCACCTCGGTCATCTTATCAATACACTTCTGCTGAAAAGTGGTGTCGCCTACAGCCAAGACTTCATCAATAACAAGTATCTCAGGTTCGAGATGCACTGCAACCGAAAAAGCCAGACGCAGTTGCATTCCGGACGAATAATGTTTCAAGGGTGTTTCGATGAAGGCTTCAACTCCTGAAAATTCAATAATAGCGTCATAGTACCGCTTGATTTCCAAACGAGACAATCCCAAGATGGATCCATTGAGAAAAATATTTTCTCTCCCGGTTAATTCGGGATGAAAGCCTGTGCCGACTTCTAGGAGACTTGCCAATCGACCTTTCAAAAGAATTTGACCGGAAGTCGGAGGGGTGATTTTCGAAAGAATTTTTAAAAGTGTAGACTTGCCCGCGCCATTTTTACCAATAATAGCAAGACTCTCTCCTTCACTCACCTTAAATGAGACATCCTCCAAAGCCAAAAAGGATTCTTTGCACCTACGGCTACTTCTCAGAGAACTGAGCTTATCTCTGATGCTTAAATACTTCTCTTGTTGAGCCCCGCGCTTATACCTTTTCGAGATATTTTGAACTATAATCATATCCTTCATGTGCTACGAAAGTAACCAAATACGTTAAGTTTGCATCGTCGTGTTTAGGCGATTTGAGATTCTTTCCCTCATTTGTCTTTAGAAGACGTTAAGTTAATTTGAAATTCTAAAATTGATGAGATGATCAGACTGTTAGATTTTGTTTTGCGATCATATTAGGGTAGACGTTCAAAGCAAGGTTTTTGTGAGGCCTTACTGAGAGTGAGCTGGAAAGGAATGAATATTGGAACGTCAGGAAATAGTTACAAGTCTGGAGAACTTGCCGTTCTCAACCTTGTTAAAAGTCATATTGCTAATAAGCGAAATTCTATAATTTTTGACGTTGGTGCCAATATTGGAGAATATAGTTTGAAAGCTGCTGAAATCCTATCTCAAGAGTGCACGATTCATTCTTTCGAACCTTCGCGCCATGCATTCAGTCAATTGGCTGAACGAACCTATATCGAAAAGAGAATTCATGCCTGGAACTTTGGTATGAGCAGTGAAATACAGTCAGCTGACCTGATTGCAGATCGATCTGGTTCCAGCCTGGCAAGTTTATATCACCGGGATTTGGATCACATTGACACGGCTGAATACAAACTTGAATCTGTATCGTTGCAAACCATCGATGAATTCTGCAAAAGAGAGAATATTGGACATATAGACTTTCTTAAAATTGATGTAGAAGGACATGAGTTTGAAGTATTGAAAGGTGCGAAAAATCTTATTGAAAGTGGCGGTATTGAAATCATTCAATTTGAATTTGGGGGTACTCAAATAGATTCAAGAACTTATCTCAGAGATTTTTACAGGCTATTGCAACCTCATTATAATATTCACCGTGTTGTAAAAGATGGCATCTGTCTGATGCTGAATTATAGGGAAGTTTACGAACAATTTTCGTTCTCAAACTTCATAGCACTACACAAGAAAATCGCTACAATAAAATAGAGCTGTTTTTTTTCCCAACCCAAAACCTCAATATCATTATCTTTATTACTCCATCTGTTATCCCGAAAATACAAAAGTCAACTGATTTTTGACAAGAGAGAACATATTAATAAGATACTTTGTACTATTGGGTTTCGGAAGCAGTCCTTAAATACGCCTCATGCCCACCCTAAGTATCATCATACCCTGTTATTACAACGAAGCGAATATTCCAGTGACCTGGAATACGCTTCAGGCAATGGAAAACGATCTACCGGAGGGTTTGAACGTGCAATACGTATTTGTGGATGATGGTTCGAAAGACAAAACGCTGGAGGCTTTACTTGCGGTCAAGAAAGCGAACCCTTCCCGAGTCGTGGTCATCAAACTCGCCGGAAATGTGGGATCATACAATGCGGTGGTGGCGGGCATGGAACACGCAACTGGTGATTGCAATGTGATTATATCTGCCGATCTGCAGGATCCACCCGAATTAATTAAGACGATGTATGGTCATTGGCTGGGTGGTTTTAAACTGGTAATCGGCCACCGAATCGATCGGGATGAGAGCGCCCTGCAAAAGGCATTCTCCAATTCGTTTCACGCATTGATGAAAAAATTTGCCCTGAAAAACGTG
>JBBQMA010000179.1:0-5986 GCA_038328415.1 Chitinophagales bacterium
GGCAGAAGAGGCTGCTTTGCTGACACTGGAGAATGTCAAAATAATAATCAACGAGCAGGCACCGGGTACATTAAAATAAGCAGAAACGAGGAAAGCTATTGGCAAGTCGCCAAATCCAATACTCATGTTGTCTGCCCTTGACCAGATTTGCTTCACCAGGCGCGCTTACTGTAATATAATGGCGGCTGCCTGGCCCGATGCACCATGCTGGCCCAAGAGTTCACGCAATGTAGAATAACCGGATTGGATGCGCAAACGTCCTTCGGGAGTTAGCAATTCCTGAAAGGCTTTTTCAGCCTCCACAACATTCATGTCCCCCTGGATCAATTCAGTGACCAACGGCTGGTCCAGAAGCAGGTTTACAAGGGAAATAAATTTAACCTGCACCAGCCATTTGGCAATTTGATAGGAAATTGCATTCCCTTTATAAAGTACCACCTGGGGCACGTCAAAAAGAGCCGTTTCCAGTGTGGCCGTACCCGATGCAACTAATGCTGCCTGTGCAATCGATAAAAGTCCATAGGTCTGCGAAGGCACAAGTTTCACCTTGCTGTTTTTTTCAAAAAATTCCCTATAAAATGCTTCTGGCAACGAAGGTGCCATGGCAATCACCCATTGAAAATCTGGGTGGTTGGAGGCAACGGCTAACATCACCGGAAGCATATGACGCACTTCCTGTCGTCTCGAACCAGGCAACAGGGCAATTATGGGCTTCGAAGAAGTAAGGCCTGTCCTTTCCAGAAAGTCCGGATTTTGTATGAACGATGGAATGACATCCATCAGCGGATGCCCGACATAGGTGGCATCGACGTTGTTTTCATTGAAGAAGACCTTTTCAAACGGCAAGATGACCAGTAGTTCGTCAACGTATCGTCGTATCGTTTTAACCCTTGATTTATGCCATGCCCATACCTGAGGAGCGATGTAGTAAACGGTGCGAATTCCCTTGTTTTTAATCTTGGGCAATAGCCGCAAATTGAAACCGGGGTAGTCAATAAAAACGACGGTATCCGGCTCAAAATCCGAGATATCCTTGTGGGCAAATGAAAAATTAGCCCTTATTGCAGGTAGGTTTTTTAACACCTCTACGAAACCCATAAAAGCGAGGTCCCGATAATGTTTCACAATTTCGCATCCAGCATCACGCATTTGGTCACCACCCCAGCCCCGAAGTTTCAATTCCGGATCTATGGCCAACAGCGCACGGACCAGGTTGGCACCGTGCAAATCTCCCGAAGCTTCCCCTGCGATCAGGTAAATCTTTCGCACGATGTCAGACGATTATTTCTTTGAGATAGAGGACAATCCAAAGCATGGCAAGAACTACTGTAGCTGTGACCACTCCACGAAGGCTATGGAGGGCTTTGCGTTTGTTGAATGCACGGAAAGGAATTAAATTCAAGCAGATGGCAAGCAAAACGAGGGTACGTTCCCTCACAGGGGCTAACTGGCCTTCGGTAGCTATTTGGCTCCAGACAAACCCAATCAGCGCGGCCAAGCCAATACCCAACAATGGGAATAAGATGCCTAAAGATAACCCGAAGGTAAATTGATTCCGGTTGAACATATTTATCGGATATTTTCTAATGCTGAGAGTTCGGGTATCGCCTGCCGAATTGTCAAATCGTGCCCTGATGGCACCACAGAGATGTATCCATTTTCAAGGGCAAGCACATCCGTGTCGGCCCCTTTATCCATATTTACAAATTCTCCTGTTAGCCAATAATAAGGTTGGCCCCTAGGGTCTTTAGCCTCCTGAAATTCCTCTATCCAACGTGCATCCGCCTGTCTGCAGACACGCACGCCTTTTATATCGGTACCTTTAGGAATATTTACATTCAACAGCTTTGCATGGATGGGCGGATGACTCAAAGCGTGTTGTGCGATTGCCCGGATAAAAGGTCGCGACGGATTAAAATCAGCATCAAAACCATAATCCAGCAGGCTAAAGCCAATCGACATGATGCCTTCAAGTGAAGCTTCCATAGCTGCCGATAAGGTACCGGAATAAATGATGTTTATGGAGGCATTTGATCCATGGTTAATACCTGATACACACAAATCGATCTGCTGCCCCTTGAGCACAACATGTTTCGCCAGCTTGACACAGTCAACTGGGGTGCCCGAACATTCCCAGGCTTCGACATCCGGAAACACATTCACCTTGTGGATACGCAATGGATCATTCATGGTAATTGCATGACCCATCCCCGACTGGGGAGAGTCCGGAGCAACCACAATGACCTTACCTAATGTCTTCATTTCTTCTACCAATGCACGGATTCCCGGTGCAGTTATCCCATCATCATTGGTAACCAGGATCAAAGGTGTCTTCATCGATGTAAAGGTAAACACCCGATTATACTTTGATGAAAAAAACGAAGCAGACCAATCAACGACAGTACCTTACTTTTGCCCCCATGAGCATTGTTACCTCCTCTTTTGATTTGATTAAGTCCTTCAGAAAAAAGGATTTTGCACCTGTCTATCTTTTTCATGGCGAGGAGGATTATTTTATAGATGAGCTAGAACACGCACTCGAAAAGAATGCACTTGAAGAATCTGAAAAGGCCTTCAATCAGATGATTGTGTATGGTCGGGATGTGACTATTGGAGCATTACGTGATATGGCTTCCCGCTTGCCTATGATGGCACCAAGACAGGTCATTATTGTTCGGGAAGCACAGGATATTAAAGACCTCATCAACTTGCAGGCCTATGTCGAAAAACCGGTTTCTTCTACCGTTTTAGTATTGTGTTACAAACATAAAAAGGTTGATGGCCGGACTAATTTTTTCAAGTCCATCAAGGAAAAAGGGATTGTATTCGAGAGTAAAAAACTTTATGACAATCAAGTTGAGGATTGGATACGTGCTCATGTCAAAGATTTGGGATTCGACATAAGCCCTGAGGCAACAGCCATGGCCTATGAATATATTGGTAACCAAATAAGCACCATTACCAACGAGATCCAAAAAGTAGTGCTCAACCTGCCGAAAGGAAGTAAAATCGAAATAGAATCGATTCGAAATGCTATTGGCATCTCCCGCGATTACAATGTTTTTGAATTACAAAAGACAATGGGTCTTCGACAAAGAGAGCGCACTTTTTTGATCCTCCATCAGATGAACCTGGACATAAAAACAAATCCAGCCATCATGGTTATTGGGAGTCTTGCCACCTATTTTACAAAAATTTATACCCTTCACCATTTGCATGGAGCGACGGAAAATGAAGTCCTTACCGCATTAGGTTTAAAAAGTAATTTCTTCTTAAAGGAATATCGGCAAGCAGCAAACTATTACTTGCCACATCATATCGAGCATATTTTTGGCTTGCTCCACGACTATGACTTACGTGCTAAAGGTGTGGCAAACAGGGATACTGAAGAGGGCGAACTGCTTCGGGAGCTCATACATTGTATACTTTCTTGCTAAATGAATAATTAAGCTATTATTCTTCCAGCACCTTCGAATTTAATCCCCCCGGGTCAGAATCCCTCCACATGGTCATCCCCTCTTGAATCGGCTGCACCATGGATAGTGCCATCCTTTTTAATCCATATCGCGTCCACCCTGCCTATTGGGCCTCTTTGTACCACAGCATGACCCAACATCTTTAGTTTCATCCGCGTTTCTTCTGGGATGCCTGATTCGACCCACACGGTATCAGGTAGCCATTGGTGATGAAATCTTGGAGCTTGAACAGCCTGATCAATAGTCAGTCCATAGTCCAGCACATCCGTGATGATCTGAAATACAGTGGTAATAATCGTCGACCCGCCGGGCGACCCTACAATTAAGACAGGCTTACCCGCATGCCTTACAATGGTCGGTGTCATACTGCTCAACATACGCTTGCGAGGAGCTATCGCATTTTGCTCACCTCCAATTAGGCCGAATGCGTTCGGAACCCCTGGTTTGGCACTGAAATCATCCATTTCATTATTTAAAATAAAACCAGCTCCCTGCACGACTACTTTTGAACCGAATTCCAAATTAATTGTCGTGGTAACGCCTACGGCAAATCCCGTTTCATCCACTATGCTGAAATGAGTTGTTTCTTCTGATTCTGGTAGTGGCGAAAGTCCCCCAAGAATGTGGTGTGATGGGGTGTTCGTGTCAAGTTTGAACGTCTTCATTCTTGATCGATTATATTGACTGTCTATCAGTGATTCCACCGGTACCGACACAAAATCTGGATCGCCTAAATAAACAGCGCGATCGGCAAATACACGGCGCTCTGCTTCTACCATTAGGTGCATGTCCTGTTGAGTTAAAAATCCATCTGGTTGCAGTTGGTAATCTTCAATCATCTCTAACAATTGAATAAGAGCGACTCCACCGCTGGAGGGCGGAGGCATTGAAATGATTTCATGGTCTTTGTACCATCCCCTTACTGGTTGGCGCCACACTGAGGTATATTTGATTAAATCTTCTTGAGTAATTATGCCTCCATGTGATGCCATTTCCTTTATCAACATTGCTGCAACGGGTCCCTCATAAAAGCCTGCGCGTCCGCGCTCACGAATTTGTAGCAATGTGTTGGACAGATCGGTTTGCACAAATTTTTCACCGGCCTTCCATGGGGTTGCCTTTTGGAACGGTGTGGGCAGTGCATTTTGCCTAGTAAATTCGAATTGTGTCTCGTTCAAACTTTGGGCAGCCTGACTCGTTAAAACATAGCCATTTTGAGCATATTGAATGGCATCATTTAACAAATCAGTCCAGGGAAGAATTCCAAACCGCTCATGTGCTTTAATCATACCATCTACTACCCCCGGAACACCGACTGCTAAATGACCCAATACCGGGGCTTCAGGCATGACGTTACCCTCCTGATCTAAATACATATCCCTTCTGGCTCCGAGTGGCGCACATTCCCTGAAGTCCAAAGCGACCGCGTCACCGTCGGGTGTATTAATCAACATAAAACCTCCGCCGCCAATATTCCCAGCAACCGGGTAGACAACAGCAAGTGCAAACTGGACAGCTATAGCGGCATCAACCGCATTCCCTCCATTTCGGAGGATACGCAGACCCGTAGCTGTAGCCAACGGATGCGCTGTGGTGACCATCGATTTTCCCCCAATTGCTGATTTATGGATCTCATAGCCCACAATTGCCTGCTGACGACAGGATGATATAGAAAAAATCGTTAGTAGAAGGAATAGTGGGCTAGCAATCAGCACATTTTGAGCTATGTTTTTATACATATATTATTTTTGATAATATGGCACGTATTTTGTCTCTTTCAATACTACCGCGTGTTTTTTCATTCACCTTAAACACTTCCCGAATGTACCAAATTTGTTTAAAGAACCAGCTATCCATCCTCATAGCACTCTTCGCAATGGCGTTTGTGAAGCCCTTGAATGGCCAATGTACTTTTTTGGACGCAATACAGGTAGAAGAGGCGGCAGTTGGAAATTTGATCACCTGGTCAACGGATACGGAAGTAACGACTCTTCGTTTTCTGGTTCAGAAATCACTGGATGGTTTTAATTTTGAATCTATCGGAGAGTTGAAAGGATTAGGAAACGTGAAGGAAGAAAAAATCTACCGGTTTCTGGATTATAGTATTGGCCATCAATCTGCATACTACAGGCTCATGGTCATTACATCAAATGGTTCGTTTAAACAAACACCTTCCATTTATGTGCAGCGCGAGCATCCCAATAACCTAATGCTCAGCGGATTAAGTCCTACTGCGACGGACAAATTTTTCAATTTTACAGTCCGCAGCACGATGAACCTTTCTTTAACTGTTTCACTTTTTACCTTGGATGGAAGTCCAATACGGGTATATCCTTCAACGTTAATAGCCGGCTCAAATTTGGTTAGCCTAGATCTGATTGACATTCCCAATGGTTCATATCGACTGTTGCTGGATGCTGGAACAGAAAAAGAAGAAATCGTAATTCAAAAAATAAATCCAAGCGATATTTTGCCAGTAGCATACTTGGTCAAAGAGTAATAAGATCATT
>JBBQMA010000180.1:0-5975 GCA_038328415.1 Chitinophagales bacterium
AGGAATCCCTGGAATGTGGTTTATAGATGAAATGGACAATCAGGAAGGAATCGCAACCTGTTTCATTCTCCATGAATATAGTGTCCGTAGGATTGGCTTCGTTATATATTGTACCATTAATTGTAAGGGCATAATTATCTCCGACACATCCATCGTAGGTATATAAAGTAGGTGGAATTTCACGGGGTATAATTTCAGTTATGATCACCGAATCACAACCGGAAATGCTGATGAGTGTATCCGTGTATAAACCTGCAACATTGGTCACTATTCCATCCGGTAACAAGACCGTTTCCAACGGACAAATCGCAAACTGTTGGATCGTAGGCGGAATGAGTGCGGCAATTTCACAAGCCAACGCAAAAATATTACATGCCAAAATATCATTGTTGTTATTGATACCCGGGCCATTCGTTACAGGCCCGGCACCCTGCGTACAAAAAATACCAATGTCACCTAATAAAATATCGTTTGTGGCGATATCCAGACAAACCGTAGGTCGGCCTGCTGCATCATTGGCAAGTACGATGGTACCCGTGGAAGGGGTAGAGGTAAATACGCCCTGAAATGAACCCCCCTGAACAAATTGATTTAAATTTCCAAACGGTCCATTAAAAATATCCAACGGTTTGGGGCCGGGAGCTGCGGTGTTAGGATTAATATTATCATTTTGCACCACATATCCCCAATAAGTCGCTTCACCTTGTGTGGCGACAACGAGGTTTCCGGGACATTCCTGCGACCATGCATAAATGGTGGCCAGTACAACATCAGGAATATATGTCGATTCGAGATCAAGGCCGCTGGTCAAAGGATTAATAAAGGAATTGGGCAGGAAAATGATATCACATCCGACATTGGAAATAGCTTGCGTACTGCTGACATCTTCCAGTTTAAATAATTGCATCGGACAATCCACTTTCCCGAATGGACCAAAATTATTGGGTGATATTAATTTCAATGCCAGGGCAGACGACATTAGACTGCCGTCTAAGGAATAATTGGGACAATTAGAGGCAAATGATGCACAATATTCTTCGCCAGATAAATAACAAAGTGTTATTACGGAAGATGTGTCGCAACATGTTGGAAGCTGACCAAACGACTGCGTTGGAATTAAAAAAAAGCTGCTGGCGTATGCTATTGCAATAAATATATGAATCCGCATTCCCCGACTAATTAAGGCCTTCTCCTCGAAGGTTACAAAACAAAAACTCAATGAAAGAAGACCAACGTTTCGTTCAGGATCTCCAAGAGGCATGATATCAAATGCTTTTTGAAGTGCTGGCGATCTAAAAACAGCCATCAGTTTATGGCAGACAAATATAGGAGGAAAGTATGAATTGGGCAAGGATTTCAGTTCGTAGGGCTGCGTATTGGGTTTTAGCCTTCACGTTTAAAGCAGTGGTTATGAGGTGGAGGCTATGAGTTGGGAGGTTATGGGGCCTGCCTACCGTTACGAAACAGGTAGGTTATTCGTTGAAGCGTTGAAATGCCTGCCTACCATTGTGAAACAGGTAGGTTTAGCGTTTAGAAGCCTGCCTACCGTCGGGAAGCACCTATGTTTAGGGTTTCTCTTAGTTGATAGAATAACCACGGTACTTTCGAACTACGAGCTTAGAGCATACATTGACACCATCGACTTTCTAACCATCGATCTTCGACATTCAGACTTTCGACTTTCTGACTTTTTAAGCAAAAAACATTTAGCCTTATTTCCCACGTGAATATCCTTAATTGTTTGCTATTTTGGGGGACACCAAACCGAAGGGCTGCGCCAAGGTAGGAAAGTCTACCCCTTATTTCAAATGCGGCAAATAGGGCTTTTTCCCATCCATCCATTCCTGCAATCCATCGCCGGCAAGATTAAAAGCTGCAACAGTAAGCAAAATGGCAATACCTGGAAATATGGCTAACCACCAGGCATCAAACTGCTTACGGGCCAGATTGAGGAGGCTGCCCCAGGTCACCTGATCTGCGGGCACACCCAAGCCTAGAAAGGATAAAAACGCTTCGAGCAACACGCCGGAAGAAATGCTGAACGCGGCAAGGATGAGCAAGGGCTGCAACGCATTGGGCAACGCATGTCGCCAGAGAATACGCTCCTGCGGAATACCTGCCAGTTCGGCTGATTCGATATAAGGCATGACCCGTATTTTAAGCAGCTCGCCGCGTACGAACCGGGCCACCGTGGGCCATCGCACGAGACCGACGATCAATACGACATTGCTGATTGCAGGGTATAAAAAGAGAGGGATCAGTGCGAGTAAGAGTAACATACCCGGCATGGCCTGGACTGCTTCAATGATCCGCATGAGAATCAAATCAATCGGAATACGGAATCGGATCTGGGTCAGTTTATTGTCCATATATCGGCCCAACCGCCAAAAAAGTCGAAACAGGATGATAAATACCGTGGCACCGGCAAGGATCCCCATCCAAATTCCTGCATTCAGCATTGTCTCATCTGTAAGTATTCGGGCGACCTGGACGGCATAAAAGCCACCCAGTACCCCGCCTATGCTTCCTGCAAGGAGGGCAATGGGACCAGCCTGAAATTTATCATCCGCATAATAGCCCGAGTATCCACCGACTACTATGCCGATCAGCAAGGCAAGGAGCGTACCCATCAAGCCAACCACCAATGCAGATCGTGTGCCGTGGATGAGTCCGGCTAGCACATCCCTACCCAACATATCCGTGCCAAGCCAATGCCTGTACCGCCAGGTTTTTACCCGTTGCTTTTCAAATGGACCCTTGAACTGGGCATTTTGGAGATCCAGATAGCCCGGATGATAAGGTACTGGTGGAAAGAGAGCCCATGTATAGGAACGGGCATGCCAATCTTCCCGATGGAATGACTCCGGCCACTTATGTTTACCAAACAATGTTCCATAAGACTGTAAAACCGGAAAGTAGATCGTGCCACTATAACTGCAGGCCAGCGGCTTGTCATTGGCTATGAAGTCCGCTAATAAGGCCGTCGCCAGTAAAAAAGCAATAATATACAGTGCCCTTCGATAGGTTCCGTTCGTTCGAAATTGCCAACGCAGCGCTGCCAATCGGGATGCAGGATGATCATTCATTATCGTCAAAAATAAGCACTCCGCACTTCGCTGGTGCAAAATGTCGGCGAACTTTCTAATTTAGCCCGTAATGTACACAATAGGAATACCCGATAACAGAGAATGGGAGGCTGCACTTCGCGATCCGATAGCAATAATCGGTAAAGCCGGCATAGTGACACGACGTCTGGCGATGCCCGCAGGACAGGTTAATCCCTGGAATTATTTTCCCGACATGGTGCAGGATGCGGATTTTGCCTGGCTAGTCCCCTTGTCTTTTTGCAGGATATCACCCGCTACAGACCTGGTACTTGCGGCTGTCTTGAATAGGCAGGATCCGGCCTATACGCTGTTCATACCTGACGGTGACGCTATTTTAGATGCACCTATGCAGATTGCGCTGGCCGCTAGTGTCAGTAATTCAGATGATTTGGGTGCATCATATCTCCGGGACGCGCGCCCAGACCTCAAGTTGCTCAGTGAGCCGGTGGCGGGTTCGGCATACCTCGCCAATTGGTTGGAAGGTCCTAAAGAAGAGCTAACTGCCAAATACCGGTTACATGTCAGAGAGTTTCCCCCAGCCGCGGGAGCCGGTGTATGGGCCATAGTGGCGCATGCGCAAGCACTGGAGCTACGGCGATTACTGAAACATATCCACCATCCCGAAGTAAGTCGTCTGACCAACGTCGAACGAGCCCTGGAATTGCGGTTTGTATCATCAGGCGTGCATAGTTGTGGGATCCATTGTGAAGAAGATGCAGAAGGTTATTTGCATTTATGGATGGCCTGGAAAGTAGAAGCAACCGGGGAGGTAGAGCGCGCGGGTGTCTTTTCAGCTACGACAACCGGATTGGAAGAACTGGCTTGGGCAAAAACAGGCTTGAATTTTGATTAGAAAAATTTATCATACGTTAAAATAAGGAATCTTATGGCTAAGCCGGTACGAAAAGACAAACCTAGGAAAACAATGGTGCCAGCACCTGCTCAGTCCCGATGGTATCCCTGGATCGCGGTCGGGATTACAGGTCTGGTCTTTTTGAATAGCCTTCAGAACGGATTTGTAAACTGGGACGACGATGTCAATATCCTTGAAAATCCCAATTTGGAACTTTTTAACTGGACCAGCATCAAAGGGATCTTTACCAGTGATGTCATAGGAAACTACAACCCGCTCACGATTCTGACATTCGCCATTGAAAAGGCCTTGTTTGGTTTGAATCCGACGGTGTTTCATATCAACAATTTACTTCTTCATCTGGTCTGTGTCTTTCTGGTTTACCGGATTTTGAACAACCTCGGCTTGCCTGTTATGGCCAGCTTGTTTGGCGCACTTGTATTCGGAATTCATCCGATGCGGGTGGAATCGGTGGTATGGATCACTGAGCGCAAGGACGTATTATTTGGAGCCTTTTTCCTGGGGGCGTTATTGCTGTATATCCGCTACATTGATGGCGGGCGAAAATCAGGCAAATTGCTGTTGGCCATTCTGGTTCTGTTTTCACTGAGTCTATTATCAAAGATCCAGGCGGTGACCTTGCCGTTGACCATGCTAGCGATAGACTATTTACGTCGAAGACCATTAAACTTAAAATTAATCCTTGAAAAATGGCCTTATTTTCTCTTGTCACTGGCTGCAGGATTACTGGGTATTTATATGCTTTCGGAAAATGAATCGCTGGATGATACGACGCAATATTCCTTTTTAGGACGATTAATGGTCGGTGCAACGAGTTATTTGGTTTATCTCTTCAAATTTTTAGTGCCTTACAAAATGTCTCCCCTATATCCGTATGACGCGGAGGTGCCTATGGTCTTTTATTTCTCACCAATTGGTATTGCAGCGGTAGGTGTCGTCATTTGGCGATGGTGGAAGCAGGATATGCGCCCCTATGTTTTTGGCATGGCCGTATTCACCTTTAATGTGATGTTTCTATTGCAAATATTAGCAGCCGGACAGGGATTTTTGGCTGACCGTTTTACATACGTCCCTTATCTGGGGTTGATTTATATGCTTGCATGGTTTTTAAATGAAAAATTGACTTCTCTGAAGTATGCATCCATGGTACGAATGGGCACTATTGCCTGGCTGCTGGTGATGGCCTTCCTGACTGTGCGGCAGAATGCCGTGTGGAAAAATGGTGAAACGCTGTGGACTCATGTTTTAAAGTACCATAAAGATGCGCATACGCCCTGGAATAACAGGGGACGATATTATAGGGAATTAGGTATGGCCGACAAGGCACTAGCTGATTATAATGCCTCCATAGCGCTCAAGGAAAAAGCATCGACATATAACAGTAGGGGTAAGTTATTTTTTGATCAGGGCAAACAAAAAGAGGCCTTGGCCGATTACAACCGGGGCATCGAACTCGATCCCAAATTGGGTGAACTTTATGTCAACCGTGCTGCTGTTTATGGCTCAATGGGCAATATGCAGCAAGCGTTAACTGATGCAAATAAAGGTTTGGAATTAGATCCTGAAAATGCCAATGGCTACCTAAACCGATCGTTGGTGTATTTTAATATACGTGAGTTTCCCAAGGCGGAAATCGATTATACGTCTTATTTGAAATTAAAACCGAATAGTGCCGATATCTATTACGAACGCGGCCTCGTCCGCAATGCGATGGGTAAATATGCTGCGGCATTAGAAGATCTGAATTTGGCCATCCGGCTGAATGCCAACCAGGCGCTTTATTATGTAGAGCGCGCTAAGGCACTGGATGGCTTGGGTCGAGCTTCGGAAGCGGGACAGGATCGTCAGCGAGCGAAAAATATGGGCGTTGGAGGCTAGAAACGATAGGAGGCATTAAGCCTTAACTGTCGTCGCGTAGGTTAGGTCCTGAGTAGGTTCTTCTAAGTTCTGAGTCTGCCGCCGCATTAAGAAAACTTTTAGGTTCTGATTCACAG
>JBBQMA010000181.1:0-5968 GCA_038328415.1 Chitinophagales bacterium
TAACTGTCACTTACTGATAATATAATTGTCTTTGCCGTATCAGCTGTGGTGTTAACAAGGGTACACGTATCACAGGATACTACTGGGCCTGGTGACCATAAATAATCCAACTTATAATCGGGGTTGAATGTGATGCGCCAATTAAGAAGCTGACCATCTGGAAGAGGTGCATCATCGATTACCAGTAAGCGCCATTGACCATTTGCGGGATTTTCAGGTGCATCCCAAAGCTGATGCCATTGGCCCTCAGGAATAAATGTACCAGTAAATGGAGCTGAAGATTTAGGTGCACCAAAAGGATCGCCGAAATCTATCCGCTGCGAGGCATTGGGCGAAAAACAAGTTTCGGTATAATTATCCCCATCCCTGCCGTTGTCGGAGGTCAATTCGATGAATCGGCCACTTGGTGCGAAGAGGTACACATCAATATCATCGATCCACTGGTGTGTAATATTAAAGCAAACTGATTCAACCATGCCCGGCCCCAGATTCTTGGGGTACACACCACTCACTAGCAAGGGCGCATAGACAGGATTGAGTGGGCTACTTGCATTAGGAGGTGATGGTATTGGATAAATGGTTGTATTTTGAAAGGTTTTTGGATCCGGTAGAATTACGGGGAGTGTACCATCTAGGAGCAAATCCACATCAGGGCAGACCAATAAATCCAAGCCAAGGTCGGGTTTGGGCAGTGTGTCATCTGTAATATAAAACCACAGCGTATCTACCAGGCAAGGATTCCGCTGAAAAGCAAGGCCTATAGACTCTGTTCCTTCAATCAGACCATCGGAAAATACATCAAAGGCTACAGAGGTTTCTTTAGATCCAGCTGGAATTGAGACAACAGGTGGCGTCATCGTATAGTCGACACCATATGTAGCGGTGCCAACAAACGTAATGGGAATGTCGAGGTCCAACGAAGTCTCTGACCTAATGGTGAATTTGCCGCTACCATTAACACAACCTTCGGCGATAGTCTCATTGAAGGCCTGGGTAGAAAGTTCAAATCCAATGGTAGGTGTGCCAAAACTTTTAGCCTCCAGAAATACACCAGAATCAAACACCTGATCCGAAACGTCCGCTATGGCAATGCGAATGGTATATGTATCGCAAGGGACTACAATAGCTTGAGCAAGAAATACATCTGTAAAGCCATCATATGTAGGCTGGCCATTTGGCGGTGTTAAATTGAAATACTGCGGATTTTGTGGCGGGCACATGGCCGGATTAATATTCGGATTGCCATTATTCACTGTATTAATGGCAACATAGGACGTAGTTCCGGGCACCAATGCGAGATTTTCGGCTCCGTTGCTAAACGGGCCGTTAAAATTGGTGCCGCTAATGAAAAAACCGAAGACATCATTAAAGGCTGTACAGACATACTCCTGGTACTCCTCCGATGCAAAAACATACCGAAACTCTAAGGTGTCCGCATAGGGAATGAAACGAATGACAAAAGCAGACAGATCTTGAATATTTAATGGTGCCACCAGGGCGGCAAGGTCCGGATCAGGCAACGCACCCGAAGTTGCTCCAGAGGTAGATCCTGAGTTATTTACCGTAGCTGCATTAAACGCCAGTCCGGTGGACATTACAATCCCTGAGGGGATGCCAATATTGGGGTTCGCCGAAGAGAAATAGCCTATTGCACTGACATCTCCTTCATACTGGACATCAAGAACCTGAACTCCGGAGGAGAGGAACACATTTTCTATCAGGTCTTTGGGACTGAATACCCCTGAGGTAACCTGCATTTGCCCAAAAGCAAAAATCGGAGTCATTAAAAGCACCACAACCCGATACATTCGAAATTGGGTAAGTGTGCTTTTAAACCGATTATAAAAATACAATTCTATCATATTACTACTTTTCATGAGAGCAGGAAGCCCGTACCGAAGAGATAAAGATGCTTAAAATTAGTGCATTGCTGCCTTTCGGAGGTATTAGTCCGCCAAAATAACAACTTCATCGAAAATGGTGAGGAGAAGAATGATATGGTTTTATCTTTGTGGTTACAATTAATCCAGTAAAAAATGCGTCAATTTTTCAAATTTTTCTCTGCTTCCTGTCTGGGCACCATCGCCGGACTTATCCTATTGTTCGGCTTGTTTTTCCTGATTGGCTCAGGAATTGTCTCCCAAATGGACAAATCGGTCAGCGTGGGGCCAAACTCGATACTCGAACTCACTTTTGAAGATGCTCTGCCTGAGAAAACCAATAATCTCCAGGATACACCATTTGAATTATCGGATAAAAAGTATATCGGACTGAACGATTACCGGATCATGATCGAAAAAGCAGCGACAGATGACCGGATTAAAGGGATATTGTTGCGGCCTGAACTGACCAACCTTTCGATGGCTGAAGCAGCAGTGCTTCGGAAAGCGCTCGGTGAGTTCCAGGAAAGTGGCAAATTTATTTATGCCTATGGCAAATTTATGACCCAAAACACCTATTACTTATGCTCTATCGCTGATAGCGTTTATCTAAATCCATTAGGCACATTAGAGTTCAGAGGCATTTCCGCAGATGTCACTTATTTCAAAAAAATGCTGGATAAGCTGGGTATAGGTATCGATGTCTTTTACGCCGGTCAATTCAAAAGTGCAACAGAACCGTTCCGCGCAGATCATATGAGTGACGCTAACCGCATTCAATTGCGCGCCTACATTGAGGATCTTTTTGACATCATGTTGGAAGACATTTCTACAAGCAGAAAGATGACTAAGGTGGAGTTGCGCGGCATCGCCCAAAATTGGAAAACGTTTGACCCTGATAGTGCGCGTATTTCAGGCCTTTTGGATGACTTACTGTATGAAGACCAACTTAAGAAACGATTAATAGATCGCATAGGCCTGGAACAAAAAGAAGAGGTGCCATTCGTCTCTGCTCAGGATTATTACAAAACATCTGTATCAAAGTTGGACCTTTCAGGTAAGGATAAAATCGCATTGGTCTTTCTTGAAGGTGAGATTAATATTGGTAAAGAGGAAGGTGGCATCATTGCCGATGATCACTATCAGAAAATTCTGGATAAGATTGCAAAGGATGAAAAAGTTAAAGCAGTCGTTTTGCGCGTCAATTCACCTGGCGGCAGTGTTCTGGCAAGTGAGAACATCCTAAGGGGCATTCGTAATATTCAAGCCAAGGGTATTCCAATAGTCGTTTCTATGGGTAGATATGCTGCATCCGGCGGGTATTACATCTCTTGTTATGCAGATTCCATTTTTGCACAACCGTCCACTTTGACGGGTTCAATCGGAGTTTTCAGTCTGATGCCCAATTTCGGACCATTTCTCGACCAAAAGATTGGGATCACGTTTGATACAGTCAAAACGACCGATGCTTCTACTTACTTTACCGGTGTATATAGCCTTGGCGAGGCTGAAAAGCAATTAATGCAGGGACTCACGGATGGTATTTATAAGGACTTTTTGGAGAAGGTAGCAGAAGGCCGGAAGTTAAGCGTGGATTCGGTCCACCAGATTGCCCAAGGTAGAATTTGGACCGGAAAAAGAGCATTGGAAAATGGTCTGATTGACAAGCTTGGATACATAGAAGATGCCTTGGCATGCGCTGCGAGAATGGCATCACTGGATAAATTTAGGATCGACGAGTACCCCAAAACCAAGGATCCGCTCCAAAGATTGCTTAGCAAAATTACCGGAGAAGAGGATGCCACAGCCCCAATGGTTCGAAAGGAATTGGGTCAATGGTATGGTTATTATGAAAAAATGAAGTCCCTTCGCCGACTTGAAGGTCCCCAGGCACGCCTTCCTTTTTTAATTGAAGAATAATCGAAAACAATTTCATTTTAAAAAAGCCCCGCAATTGTGGGGCTTTTTCATTTAAGACTGCTTAATGGTGGCGAAATGAACTTATGGTCATGTAGTTTGGCAATGTTTTTGTTCTCCGGGTGTAGCCTGTAATCCCATGCTGGTTTGACAATGAAGTTCACTTCATTTGTAACTACATACGCTTATGTTTTACACCATCGGGATATTCCTGTATTTTCTGTGCTTCCCATTCCTGCTGATTGCCCAGGCATCAGATAATGCACCTTTCGGGGAGACAGCACAGCCTTCAGCAACCATTCTGGACCGAAATTATCTTGATCAGCTCGCTCAGAATAATCCATTCCTTTTGGAAAGGTGGACCTATATGTCCAAGCATGGATGGGAAATAAAATCGTTTCCCTCGGGCAAAGGAGAACCACCTTATCAGCAACTGGAAGATGGCCTATGGAATGCGGCCAATGTGCTGAATCTTGAGCTTACCGGAAGAATTCTTCGCCATCCAAATCAGCGTTCCTATTATCGCATTGGGACTTCAACGAACATCCTGATTTTGCATAGCAGTGCAGAAATCACGAGACACATGAATTTAAATCGTAATTTCACCCACCCCCAAAAGTCGAGCAAGTGAGTGTACGAGGAGTTGCTATGTGGGAAAAACGCCTGATCGTCTTGCTTTGGGGAGTACTGGTTAGCAGTTGGTCTTATGGTCAGTATCATGCTATCAGCAGTGGTAATTACACAGGTTGCGGAGGTGTATTTGTAGATAGCGGAACTGCTACAGGCAATTATGGACCCAATGAAAATTTCACGGTCACCCTGTGTCCGGATGGCAGTACAGGTACGCACCTAAAGATTTCTTTCTCCGGGGTTGATATTCCATTTGGTGATGAATTATGTTTTTTTGATGGTTCGAATACGCTTGCGCCCTCTCTTGGTTGTGCAAGTAGTTTTTTGCCCGGAGCACCCTTTATTATCCAGGCGTCACCATTGAATGCTGGCGGTTGCATAACGGTAACATTTAACAGTAATAGTTCAGGGCAGGGCAAAGGATGGCTAGGCGCTATATCCTGTGTTCCTGCCTGCCAGGCGTTTTCTGCTTTAATCAATGCCTCCGTTCCCATGCCTGCTCCGAGCGACACAGGCTGGATTGATATTTGTCCGAATGGTACCGTAGCCTTTGAAGGCGGAGTAAACTTTTTACAGAATAACATTTTATACAACCAACAATTGGGCCTGTGTGAATTTGAATGGGATTTTGGAGATGGAAATTTAAAAACCGGATTACAGGTTGAAAATGAATATAAGATCCCAGGCGGCTATAAAGTCAATTTGACAATTATCGACCAATATGGATGTAGAAATACCAATGTAATTTCCCGGAAGGTCAGGGTTGCTCCTCACCCCATCATTTCCATTGCCAATTTGCCCGGCCCCGTCTGTATGAATGATACCATTTCGTTATCTGCTGATGACCTAGCGAATGGTAACCATCAGATTAGTGTCGTCCCCCAGGAAGCTCGATTTGAACTTACTAAAACCCGAGCGGATTCCCTTCCACTTCCTGATGGCAACGGTGCACTTTATCAAACAAGTGTATTATTTAATGAGTTTCCACCAGACCGAACATTGACGGATCCGTCGCAAATCATTTCGATATGTGCTAACATGGAACACTCTTGGATGCGCGACCTTCGGATTACGCTTACGTGCCCATCCGGCCAGTCGGTAGTCCTAGTCAATCAGGAAGAAACCGGAGAGGAAGTTTTTCTTGGCAATCCATTCGAAAACGATGAATTATTGCCCGAGCCTATTCCCGGCGATGGCTTCACCTATTGTTGGAACGTAAATGCGCCTAATGGAACTTGGCTTGAGTATGCCAATCAATATACCCCACAAACCTTACCTGAAAATTCATACAATACTTTTGAATCGCTGGACAATTTACTCGGCTGCCCTTTAAATGGCGAATGGATATTGACCATCCAGGATCTATGGGCCATTGATAATGGTTTTATTTTCTGGTGGAATATTACATTTGACGAGGTACTTCTTCCAAATATTGAAACATTTACTCCGTTGATTACTGATCTTAGCTGGCGTAATCAACCAAATATCTTTCTATATAAGGACCAGGATATCCAAGCTATAGCAGATGAGGCCGGTGAAAC
>JBBQMA010000182.1:0-5910 GCA_038328415.1 Chitinophagales bacterium
ATGGGGATGTTTTTCCTGCCAGAACATCCTGCTCCATAGCGGTATACTCTACGTTGTATCGGGTAAAAACCCAGGACGCCAGTTGATCCATCAGACTCTCCCGCAACCAATACGCCGCCTGTTCATTTCGGCGCCGTGCGAGATAACCTGATGTGGTTGTGTCCCGAATAAAACGGTCAATTTCCTTTTGTAATTCGGTCAATCCTGTTTTTTCCAAAGAAGAAATACTTTGCACCCATACCACCTGACCCGATGGCCGGGAAGGAAATAAATGGACCGCACGATCATAGTTTAGACGGGCTTCCTCTGCCAATGCAAGTCGTTCACCGTCCGCTTTATTTACCAAGATCATATCCGCCATCTCTACAATGCCGCGTTTAATCCCCTGCAATTCATCTCCAGCTCCCGGTATTAAAAGGAGCAGAAAAAGGTCGGTCATGGCCTGGACGGCTGTTTCACTTTGTCCTACACCAACCGTCTCGATGAGGATATAGTCAAAGCCGGCCGCCTCACATAACAGGATAGTCTCTCTGGTTTTACGTGCTACACCTCCCAACTTCGTTCCCGCCGGCGATGGGCGAATAAATGCCAATGGATCCCTGGACAAAACTTCCATTCGGGTTTTATCGCCCAGGATACTGCCCTTGTTGATTCCACTCGATGGGTCGATGGCCAGGACAGCAATATGCTTGCCTGAGGCAGTGAGTTGTTGGCCGAAAGCTTCAATAAATGTACTTTTTCCTGCGCCCGGTGCACCGCTGATGCCTATGCGTATTCCTGTGCCCGTATAACGCAAACACATTGTAATCAACTTGGCTGCTTCATCCTGATCGCCTGGATGCTGGCTTTCTACCAGGGTAATCGCCCGGGCAAGTGCGATCCTGTCACGGTTCCGCAAACCATGAAATAATTCATTCGCTGTTGTGGATCGTTTTGATTTCATTTCCATAAAAGTACCATCCCTGGACAAACCTTAACACAAATGAGGTGACAATCTTATGCCTTGAGGGCATTTCGTATGCGCTTAGTCGCTTAGGCGAAAGGTTAAAGTTTTTAGCATATTGTCAATTATACGATTTAACAATATATAATATAATGATATTCAGTATTATTAATTTAATAAAATTTCTTTATTCCGTTAAACTTCTCCCAGTGCCCCAATTTCGATTGTATAACAGGGCGGTCTTCACATACCTTGTCCCATCCACTTATTGAGCGAGCCGGGGTGTCGGATGGGGAAAATTGTAACTGGTAAATCACGATGTTTCTCCCGTCCGGCTCCCGGTCTTTTTTTGATCACTTTCCCAAGTTTAAGGATTAAAATCTGCCCAGGCTTTTCTGGCTATGTCCATCGTAAGTGTTTCGATGGTATAGCTACCCGCCATAGGGTCAGCGACTTTATCCAAATGGGCCTCTTCTTTCAATAAATGTTGGACATTTCGGGCTATTCGCCTGCCCATACCTTCGTTTTCAACAGCCGGTGGGTGGATAGCCAGCAAATCGACCCCGCCCAATATTGCACTGAGCGCGCGCGTGGCGGCTGCAATGTAGGTGCTTTCCCAGGGCAACGACGCATCAGGTGTAATCGTAGCAAGGATGGTCAACGGTGTACTTGCCGGCCAGCCAAAACTGCCCATCAAATGACCCCAAAGGATATGCAAAGCCCTAAGCCGGGCTATTTCCAACAAGTAATCATTTCCAACTTCCAAATGTACCATACCCCTGGGTGTCGAGGGGCTAAACGGTCCCATTGGATTTAGCTGATCCAGCAGGTGATAGAGCACACCTGTCAATTGGGTAGCAGGTGCCGTTGCAGCGGGAAGGGCACCTAAATAAGCATGCCAGCCTGGTATATAGTTTTGGGCTTCAGCCAGCACATCAGGGGCCACCGGTCCGGTGAAACCACCTTTGTATTCGGCTAACATACCTTGCTGATCCAAAAAATGGTGAAGGATCCCGACAAATGCAGCAGGGTCAGCACCTTCTTGGAGCTCCCAATAAACCGGAGCTAAGTCCAACAGCACTTTATCTAACAAGACCGGTATATCGGCTGGATCGGCAATCGGAACCACCAGGGCCTGTGCACCTTTATCCAGTGCTTCCAGACCAGCGGTATTGATGGACCAGGCAGCCATACCCGATGGCAACCATTCCAGAATTTGCCAGCCCAAAGCTTGTCGATGGCGTGTGATTGGTCCTGAAAGTTGATCAGGGATGCCCTGATAAAATGGTTTTCCAATAATTCGTTCATCGATGGGCCAATCTAATGACTCCGGTGAAGCGCCTTTCAGTTCAGCATTTATCAGTCGCCACCAGGTATCAGTATCCATTGGAGGGAACGTATCCCATTGCGGGTCCAGATTGCTCATACGCGACAAGATACAAATCTTCATTCTGAGTAAACATTTGAATACAGAATGTGTTACTTTTGTACTTAATTGACATTAGACCAAATCTAAATAGCATGAATCAGCGCCTAATCTATCTGGACAATAATGCCACTACCCCCTGTGATCCACGGGTGGTTGAAGCGATGCTGCCCTATTTTTATGAACATCCTGGGAATGCGGCCAGCCGGAATCACCCGTTTGGCTGGGTAGCTGAAGAAGCTGTAGACTATGCCCGGGAGCAGATAGCCCAATTAATCAATGTCGACCCGAAGGAGGTTATTTTCACCAGCGGGGCTACGGAATCAGATAACCTGGCAATCAAGGGTGTCTTTGAGATGTACAAGCGCAAAGGCAACCATATCATTACGGTTAAAACCGAACATAAAGCCGTGCTGGATACTTGCGACCATCTGGAAAAAGAAGGCGCTGAAGTTACTTACCTCAAAGTACAGGAAGACGGTATATTGAACCTTGCCGAGCTGGAAGCAGCTATTCGCCCCACCACGATCCTTATATCCGTAATGTGGGCGAATAATGAAACCGGCGTTATTCAGCCGATGAAGGAAATCGGTGATATCTGTGCCAAACACGGCATCCTGCTCTTTAGCGATGCTACACAGGCCGTGGGTAAGATCCCTGTTGATCCAAAAGCGTGTGGCGTTCATCTAATGGCATTCACATCACATAAAATGTACGGTCCAAAAGGTGTAGGTGCATTATACGTAAGCCGCAAAAATCCGCGTGTCAAAGTAACGGCCCAGATGGATGGAGGTGGTCATGAGCGAGGTATGCGTTCCGGCACACTCAACGTGCCTGGTATTGTTGGATTTGGAAAAGCAGCCGAACTAGCCCGCCTGGAAATGGCACAGGACACAGAACGCCTCAGCAACTTAAGAAACCACCTTCAGCAGGAATTGTTGAAATTGGAAGAAACGATTGTCAATGGTAATGAAGCCCATCGGATGCCACATGTGACAAACATTTCGTTCAAACATGTCGAAGGTGAAGGACTGATGATGACCTTTAATCAAACGATTGCTGTCTCCTCCGGTTCGGCCTGCACGTCAGCTTCACTTGAGCCATCTTACGTGTTGGTATCTATGGGACTTGGTGATGAGCTGGCCCACTCTTCGATCCGCTTAAGCCTCGGTCGATTTACGACTGACCAAGATATTGAGGAGGCTATCCAACTCATCGGTACCGGGGTAAACCATATGCGCGAATTGAGTCCCATTTGGGAAATGTACAAGGAAGGTATTGACATTAGCTCCGTACAATGGTCCGAGCATTAATGCTGACTTCAAATTAATTATTTTATTTAATAATAAACTCACTTTTAAACCAATAATCATGGCTTATTCAGCTAAAGTACTCGAGCATTTTAAATCACCTAAAAATGTTGGTACGCTCGACAAAAGCAAAAAAAATGTAGGTACCGGCCTTGTCGGTGCTCCTGAGTGCGGTGACGTCATGCGTCTGCAAATAGAAGTAGACGAAGCCACAGGAGTCATCAGCGATGCAAAATTTAAAACATTCGGCTGTGGCTCTGCGATTGCCTCGTCATCCCTGGCGACAGAGTGGCTCATCGGCAAAAGCCTGGACGAAGCCGGGACAATTGACAATATGGATATCGTAGAAGAACTGGCATTGCCACCTGTTAAAATTCACTGTAGTGTGCTGGCGGAAGATGCCATTAAAAGCGCTATATTGGATTATAAAAAGAAAAATGGCATTAACGTAGAAGCGTTGAGTGCCGCCCATTAATCAGCAGGAAAAATAAAGTAATAACGATGTTATTTGTAGCGGAAAATGCTAAAAAACGGATCGAAGAGATCATGTCCACCCAGGGCTTGAGTGCAGATCATTTTGTGCGGGTGAGTGTCACAAGTGGTGGCTGCTCCGGCTTGTCATACAATATGGAATTTGACAATGAAAACCGACCGAATGATCAGGTCTTTGAAGATAAGGGCATTAAGGTGGTCACTGATTTGCGCAGCTTTTTATATCTATGTAATACCACGCTAGAGTTTTCGGCTGGACTGGATGGAAAAGGTTTTTATTTTAATAATCCAAATGCCGAACGGACCTGTGGCTGTGGGGAAAGCTTTGCTGTATAAGGACAGCGAAATAATTGATCAAATCTGTTTATCGTCTTAAATGCCAGCCGGATACCGACTGGCATTTTTTATTGGCCGAC
The DNA here is from genome assembly GCA_038328415.1 of Chitinophagales bacterium. Taxonomy (GTDB): domain Bacteria; phylum Bacteroidota; class Bacteroidia; order Chitinophagales; family Saprospiraceae; genus JAGNXB01. Next base: position 4,588 of record JBBQMA010000182.1, read on the forward strand.
CGAAAATTTTGAATTGGGCAGCACTTGAACAACCGCCCAAAACACTTGTTAAATAGCTTCAAATTCATGTTATGGATCGTAAAAAATTTCTTCAGCAAAGCGCGTTAGGCATTGCCGGGTTGACAGCGGGCCTTCCATATGTAAAAGGTGACCCATCTTATCGTTCGACGTATGATAAATTGGCTGAACAAGTCGGCTTCAACCATATCCCTCAACAAAAAGACATAATCCAAAATCCAACTTCAACAATGAAAATGATCCATCACAAAGCGGACACACGTGGACATGCCGATCACGGCTGGCTGGATTCCCATCATTCGTTCAGCTTCGCGAATTACTACAACCCTGAGCGCATGCACTTTGGGGTACTCCGAGTATTAAATGATGATGTGGTAGCCCCGGGAAAAGGATTTAGTAAACATCCTCATGACAACATGGAAATTATTTCCATTCCGTTGGAAGGTGATTTAGAACACAAGGACAGTATGGGAAATGTCACTGTCATTAAGGAAGGAGACATTCAGGTGATGAGTGCCGGCACTGGCGTTCAGCATAGTGAGTATAATTTTAATGCCGATAAGCCGGTGAAGTTCCTCCAAATCTGGCTATTCCCTCGGACAAAACAGGTAGTGCCACGCTACGATCAATTATCCTTAACGAACCTGATCAAGTCGGGTAAGTTCAATCAGATCCTCTCCCCTACTCCCGACGATCAAGGTGCTTGGATTCATCAGGATGCTTGGTTTAATCTTGGCTCTTTCAGGGCCGGTGAAGAGGAAACGTATACAATCCAAAAACCCGGCAATGGAGTGTATGCCTTTGTGCTGGAAGGCACCATCACTATCAATGGCCAGCAACTTGGCAAGCGCGACGGACTCGGTATCTGGGACACAGACATGCTTCATCTCAGCGCTACAACCGCCGCCAACGTCTTGTTGATGGATGTGCCTATGGAATTGGGGTAAGGAGGCTTGCCTACCGTTGTGAAACTGGGTGGTTATGAGTTGAAGCGTAGAATCGTAGAATCGGAGAATCGTAGAATCGTAGAATCGTAGAATCGTAGAATTGGAAAACGTTGAAGCGTTGAAATGTTTATGAGGTTGAGGTTTAGGTTGAGGTTATTTGTAGAATCGTAGAATCGTAGAAGCGTAGAAGCGTAGAAGCGTAGAATCGTAGAATCGGAGAATCGTAGAATCGGAAAACGTTGAAACGTTGAAACGTTATAACGTTGAAATATTGAAATGTTTATGAGGTTGAGGTTATTTGTAGAATCGTAGAATCGGAAAACGTTGAAGCGTTGAAGCGTTTATGAGGTTGAGGTTG
>JBBQMA010000183.1:0-5907 GCA_038328415.1 Chitinophagales bacterium
AATCCATCATTCGTTGGTGGCTGAGCAGAGTTGCCTTGCAGCCCATTGAATCCCCGATAACGCGTATATACATCTTCAGACTGGCCAAAAGCACCGTCTCTATAAGCAATATAGTCATCATTGGAGGGATCAGCCAAAAAGGCTTGATAAACATCAGGCTGGAGGTAGCCACTGTACTGGGCCAAAATATCCTGGAAGGCAATTGCTTCGCCATCATTGTCCAATCCATCCAGCCCGACGTCTTGAAGACGCTGACCCTCCGGATCAGGATCTAGCGCTGTATTGATTTGACGATTGGCGGGAATCCGGCCCCATGATGTATTATCTACCGATGTTGGATTTCGTGGTGTGGGCAGTCCCTGTTCAAAGGCCTTTCGGCCATCGCGAAGGATATCTTCTGAAATATTTCCAATATTCACAACAAGTTTGCCTGGATTACCATCATTACCGTTCAGGTAAGGCGACAACATCCACATTTCTACATAGCCTATATTGGCCTGCTCCCAGTCTGTCGTTGTCAAATCACGCATGATACCGCCCCAACGTTTCTCCGGACTACGAAGTAACCCGTTTGGCTGGATACCGTCTGAAAAGGGTGTGCCGTTTGGAAGGTCAAAATTATAAGGACCTCTTACCTCCGGATAATACCTGAGGTCGAGCGTTCTCAATTCCGTGTTTGTCCCAACCTGAACCTGCTGATTAGGGAATACTTCTGTACGGTCCACATAGGATTGATAGGGATCATTGCGCGCCTCTGCAGATCGTACACTCGGGTCGATCTGATACCAATTGAGGAGGGCCCTATTGACTCCGCTCACGGTAGAATTGATTACTTTTGACTCAGGGAAGCGCTCAATAGAACCTGTTCCTGCATCCTGGGGCACACTGGCAATGACCCATTGGGTGCTGGGAATATGGATAGGCAAATTGGCCGTACTACCTTCAAAGTCATCTACAAAAACAACCCCATCTTTTTCACTGCCTTCATTAATGGCGCGCGCATGTCCAGGTTTAAGATAGGCACCTTCAGCAGCCATCTGTATCGACGACTTGGCTTTAGTATCAATAAATGGAATTTTATCAACGGCTCTTGTCAGCCAAGGCACTTCTTTGTTAAAGCTAAAATCCAAGCCAAAAACCTGGTTATTTATAGGATCATCACCAATATTCACTTTAAATGTAGGAGGACGTTCGAATAATTGAAGGAAGGTGGCACCTATTGTAAAGTTTTCACTTTTTTCATAGTCAGCCCGCAAACCGATCATCGTCCGTGTCTGGAAACCAAAAAGTGTATTGTCTTCAAAAGACACTTTAATCGGTGTTGCGGCCTTGAGGTATGCTTCATTTAAAATAGTAATCTGGCCGACGTTATAGTCAACCACATAATCTTCATTTTCCCGAAGAATGGTACCCCCTGCAGTCACCCGAAGTGATCCTCTTGGCAGGTTAAATGCACCGAGAGAAATCCGTGAGGTTACGCTGGTTTTGTATGTACCTTTAATGACAAAACGGTTTTTGTCCAAAACCTCACGCGCTCTGACCAGAATGGTATCATATAGATCCTGGTACGCATAAAAATCTGCAAGGACAGGATCGGTAATTCTATCCTTTAGGGTACTGCCAAATGGTTCCAGTCTGGGGAACATGATCCGGCCCGTATTAGGAAATATAGTAAGCCCCGGAACAAAATCGAAAATACCATCAGGCTGCGGGTCGCGCTGCACATTCAGATTGTCCATATTAAATACCCTGATTAAGGGAATGGATGCAAGATTAGAACTAGGCAAAAAACGTTTCAAACCCTCTCCCGGGTCCTCATAAAAAATATCCAACCGAAAATCTTCAGAACTCACATTATAGGCGCCTATATTATAGACGTTTTTCATCATCAGGTCCCATAACGGTATGTCCGTACGCTGAGTAATACTCTTAAGCATCTTAACAAACAAGACATTGGGCTCTTCCTGATCATAAGGAATGTCATCGCCAAATTCACCCACCTGATAATGGCGGCCATTAAATGTAAACTCATAGGATATACCTAATACATCCTGTGGCTTAAGGTTGGTCGTGATCTGAATGAAGCCCAATTTGGCCATGTTTTCATCCAGCGTATATTCTGTTGGGGACAATAATCGAGCCGTCACCTTTTCAAAATCCCTGGCTTGTGTCATCCCAAACTGGCTGGATAAAAGGGTGTTGACCGAAGTCTCTAGTCGCCGTGCCATTTCATTACCTCGTATCAATTCATAGAGGTCGTTGGCATTATTTGCTGGAAGCTCCTGCCCGAGGATATCTGGGTTTCTTGGCCCGGTTGCACCGTACAATTGTTTGCCGTTTGGATTCGTAAACTGGTCGTATTCGCCGAGGTCAGCCAAGGATACAATATCCCGTATGTTTTCGGTTTCATTACGGTCATTGGTTACCCATACCTGTACACGGGTAATTTTGAAAAGACTGTTGATCTGTGGCATATTGGCCAGTGCCCGTTCAAAATTATTGCGGTTGTATTGGGAAAGAAAAAAGTTACGATTTTCATCGTATTGATCCGCTTTCACTTCAAAGTCCTGCACCTGTGCACCTCCTTGAATGGTAAGTTCTTTACGTCTCGATTGTTGTTGGGATGCTAATGCGGTCAAACGCAAGTATCCAAATTTAAGTTCTGTTTTTAATCCAAAAAGCGCCTGACTTCCCTGTATTAAATTACTCCGCAATGGTAGACTTACGTTACCGGCTTCTATTTTTTGGATAATGTCATCTTCTCCAAATTCCTGGCTATTATAATTCAACTTTACACGATTGTCAAAATTGAAAGTTGCCTGGTTGTTAAAACTGGTCGAAAGATTAAGCTTTTCGCCAATTTTGCCGGTCACATCCACTTGGATGCCCATTTTAAAATCAAATCCTCCCTGTAGTCGCTGCCGCACAGGAAGAATTGGATTATCCGTTTTATTATAATTCACGCCAAAAAACAGACTCACCTGTCCTTTAGGTGTAATTTCTATTTTGTTGCCGCCAAAAAGGCGATCCAATAAATTATTTTTGAGATCGAAGCGGGCGAAGGGGTCTTTCCTGTCACCAAACCCACTTGCGGCATTGCTTAAACCACTAAGCTTTCCAAAGTATTCATTTTCAAGCTCCTTGCCCCTGTAATCCAGATATTCATTGAAAGACATTTGACTTGGCGATGTATAAAAGTCATTGCCAATTTTTTCGGAGATAAGATAATTGCCACTGGCGGGATCGTATTCAATTGTTTTCTCAATGAACCCCGGATCTTTGAGTTGGTATGGATTTTGGCCGGTGCCATTTTTCCAAAATCCGTAATTCGGAGAAGGTATTGTATCCCGCAACATAGGTGAAAAGCCCGGCGTGCCAGCCGTTGCTGTGCCCGAAATGATAACAGAACATAAAGCTCCAAAAACCACCAGATACCTCATATATATAGCCTGTCTCAAATTCGTGTCCGCTCTGAACGACAAGAACGCACACGTTGGTGTCTATTAACAATAAAAAATTAGACGCCACCTAGAATACCAGGGAGACGTCCGTTTCACTTATACGGTAAACGGTTACCGCTTGTTACTTCGTTGGTTGGATGTCATTGGATCAGGATAATTCCCTTAACGCCAATCTGATTAATGCCTCAACACTTAGTGTTTCATTACCAGTTTGTCGTATCCTGCTTAGTGCCTTTTGAGCCTGAGCACGGGGGAATCCCAACGCCAACAGAGCAGATAACGCCTCGTCTTCCATTCTATTGTCTCTTAACAGGGTTGGAAGTTGGCCTTCGCCGGTTCCCTTGTGGATTTTGTCTTTTAAATCGATGAGAATACGGCGTGCTGTCTTCTCACCCACTCCCTTCACCTTTCTGAATGCACCTATATCCTCCCCCAATATGGCTATTTCTGTTTCATGAGGACTCATATAGCTCAGGATAAGCTGAGCCGTATTGGGACCAACACCTGAAACGGAAATCAACAGGATAAAAAGTTGACGCTCCGCCTCTGTTGCGAAGCCAAATAAAGCCTGGTTGTCCTGACTGAAATGGTGATAAATATGAAGGGACACCATCTCCTGCCCTTCAATTGCTGTTCCGGTGTAAAGACTAATTCGCACTTCGTACCCTACTCCCTGGCAATCAATGATCATCGAAGTCAAGCTGCGCCGTTGCACCTTACCGTGTAGATATGCAATCATGGCGCGAAGGTAGGAAAACGTATGATGCTATTCCAGCATCCTTAAATGATTGGGGACCAGAACAAAAAATTATCCGAAAACATGAATAAATTACAAAGGCCAAAAAAAGGAATACCGGATATCCCTCATCTATTCACTGTTCCCATTAAACCTTGATCCCAACCCCTGTAATAATTTTTGAAGGATATCCTTCGCTGCAGTGGCAATTACTGTTCCTGGACCAAATACGGCAGTTACACCTTCCTGATAAAGGAATGCATAATCCTGCTCAGGAATCACGCCGCCGACCACAACCATAATATCATCGCGGCCTAATTCGCGAAGCGCCTTTATAGTGAGTGGCACTAAAGTTTTGTGGCCTGCTGCCAGACTGGAGATACCTATGATGTGCACGTCATTTTCTGCTGCTTCACGGGCTGCTTCTTCAGGAGTCTGAAAAAGTGGGCCAATATCAACATCAAATCCCAGATCTGCAAAGCTTGTTGCAATAACTTTTGAACCCCGATCATGGCCGTCCTGTCCTAATTTGGCAATGAGAATTCGTGGTCTTCGACCTTCTGCCTCTGCAAACTGGTCAGAAAGGGCAAGGGCTTCCTGGTATTCTGAGTTGTTCTGCATTTCTTTTGCAAATACACCGGTTACGGTCAATGAATGAGCGATATAGCGTCCAAAGATTTCTTCCATAGCCAACGATATTTCCCCCAATGTTGCTCTTACCCTTGCTGCTTCTATGGCTGCTTCCAGCAAATTGCCCTGAACCTGACCGGATGCAATCGCTTTTATTTGTTGTAAAGCGTCAGTTACGGCTGCTTGATTTCTTGTTGCCTTTAGTTCACGCAACCTTGAAATTTGCCCATCCCGAACCACTGAATTATCCACCTCCAGGATGTCAAATGAAGAACGTTCTTCGGTCCGAAAGAGGTTAACGCCAATAATATGATCGTGCCCATTATCAATGCGTGCTTGCTTTCGCGCAGCCGCTTGTTCGATACGCAGCTTGGGAATCCCTTTTTCAAGCGCTTTTGTCATTCCCCCCAGGCTTTCCACTTCCCTGATATGTGTCAGTGCTTTTTCTATAAGTGACTGGGTGAGGGCTTCCATGTACCAGGATCCACCCCAGGGATCAACGGTCCGAACAATACCCGTCTGCTTTTGGAGAAATAGTTGTGTGTCCCGGGCAATACGCGCCGAATAATCGGTTGGTAATGCAATGGCCTCGTCAAGAGCATTTGTATGCAGACTTTGGGTGCCTCCCTGCACGGCAGCCATTGCTTCCAAGCAGGTTCGAGCGATATTATTATAGGGATCCTGCTCGGTAAGACTCCATCCAGATGTTTGACAATGTGTACGAAGGGCCATAGATTTTTCGGAGGTAGGACCAAACTGCCTGACCAAGGCTGCCCACAACATTCGGCCAGCACGCAATTTGGCAATCTCCATCGTGTGTTGCATCCCTATCGCCCAGAAAAACGAGATGCGCGGTGCAACTGCGTCTATGGCCAAACCGGCACCAATACCCGTCCGCAGGTATTCCAACCCATCTGCGAGAGTATACGCCAACTCAATATCTGCCGGAGCACCTGCTTCGTGCATATGATAGCCGGAAATACTTATGGAGTTAAATTTTGGCATATACCGTGAGGTGTACCTAAGAATATCACCTACTAACCGCATAGAGGGCAATGGCGGATAGATGTACGTATTCCG
>JBBQMA010000184.1:0-5893 GCA_038328415.1 Chitinophagales bacterium
GGTTATCCTCATCCCATAAAAGGGCAGGGCATTTATGCCTATGTGATCACAAGGGAGGTTGTTCATGATCAGGCAGCATTTCACAAAGAGGTCCTTGATATTGTCACGCAGAAATTGGGTCCGATTGCCAAGCCGGATATTATTCAGGTAGTCAGCGGACTGCCAAAGACGCGTTCCGGCAAAATCATGAGGCGAATACTTAGAAAGATTGCTTCGGCCGATATTTCCGATCTGGGTGATACTTCGACGCTGCTTAATCCTGAAATCGTTGAAGAAATTCGACGAGGGGCATTAAGGCTATAAACTGGATGAAAAGGGATTGCCTGCATGTTGGAGAAGTAATAAAGCTCACTGGAAATTCCTGGCTCAGCAAAGGATAACATGCCATTGTTTCGCTGCTTGGGCTACTGCAATATCATTGAAAAACCAACATACCTAACCTTTAGATTTATGCCAATAATCTGGATATTAATTAGGCAGGGTGCGCAATTTTTCGTGGTTCAGAATAATGATCGAATTATCCTCGATTTTTATTAGGCCCTCCTCCCTGAAATCGGAAAGTGTACGAATAAGCGTTTCTTTCGCCGTCCCTATAATCTGCGCCAGATCCTGACGCATCATGGCAATAGGCGCGTCATTGGAACTATCCTTTTTATACTTTTTATGCAGGTCGAGTAAAGCGTCAGCCACTCTTTTTCGGACAGAATGGTAGGCTATCCGAATGAGATTTTCCTCCTGATCGGAAAGATTGCATGCAAGCATCTTAATCAGACGGGCCGACACATCATGATTTTGATGCAGCAGCCGAAGGAAATCTTCCCTGGGAATATAATAGACCTCTGCATCCTCCAGCGCCATGGCGGAAGTCATGTAGGGCGTATCATTCAGTAACTCCATATAACCGATGAATTCGCCGGGCACAGCAACCTGAACGATGAGCTCCCGACCATCTTCGCTGGCTTTGAATACCTTGATCCGGCCTTTCTCTACCAGATAAACCTGGCGGGGATAAGATCCTTCATGAAACAAGGGTTCCTTGGCTTTTAAGATACGCAGACCCTGCTCATGGGACAGATCCAGCAGATTTGCATGTCCCCTTGCCTCATCGATGAACGCCTGAATACCATTTGCATCCCGGGTAAAATCGCGTTGAAACTTTTCACTTTTCCGTAGGCGTGTATCTATGGCTTCCAGTAATTCCACATCATCAAAGGGCTTGGAAATATAATCATCTGCTCCTAAATTCATCCCCTTACGGATATCACTCCGTTCGGTTTTTGCGGTCAAAAAGATGAATGGAATCGAGGAGGTTTCAGCACTTTTAGACAAAATATGCAGTACGCCGAAGCCATCTAGCTCGGGCATCATTACATCGCATAGGATCAAGTCAGGCTTATTTTTTTGGGCTAAATCCACCCCTATTTTACCATTTTCAGCCGTTAGCGCTTCAAAACCAGAGAGGGAGAGGATTTCAGCAAGATTTTCCCGCACATCGGGATTATCCTCTATAATCAGAATCTTTTTCATCATCATATTCAAAATAAGGCCGAAAATACGACCTTAAAGGGAATTAGCCCCGGAATTGGATTAATCATTGTTAACCAGCCGTTTTGCCGGAATCCGAACGTTGAAGGTAGTACCTTTGCCTTCGAAGGAAGTAAAATCAATTTCGCCTCCCATCAGCGTCACATAATGCCTGACAATATTCAATCCAAGTCCGGTCCCCTGGATATTCATGGCATTTTTAGCTCTAAAGAACCTTGTAAACAAACGATGTTGGTCTTGTATTGGAATGCCGATGCCCTGATCCTCTACATCCAGCAAAATAAATTCACCCTCCGAACGACAACGAAGAATGATTGGTTTGTGTTCGAGCGAGTATTTGATCGCATTTGACAATAAATTATAAAGCATATGCTTGAGCAGGTTCCTGTCTTGCAGCATTTGATCGGATGTTAATTCATCTCCAAACCTTATGGTTTGGCCTGTTTTAAAGTTTGGCTTTAATTCTTCAAGCACTTCAGTGGCCAGTTCGCGCAGTGAAAATGATTCACTATTTACAGAAATGCGACCTTCTTCAAGTTTTGCGAGGGAAAGAAAGTCATCTAGAATACCGGTCAGCAGACTGACAGCCGATTTAATACGTTCTACATGGCGAATACGCTGCGCCTGCTGAAGTTCTTCCGGGTAGCGGGTAATGAGGCCCGCAGAGGAAAGGATGGTGCTAAGCGGCGTTCGGAATTCATGAGAAGCCATTGAAACAAACCGGCTTTTAAGTTCATTCAGCTCCTTTTCTTTTTCAAGAGCTGCTTGCAACTCTTTTTGATTGTCCCGAAGGATAACCTCCATCTGCTCCCGTTCATTAATCTCGCGATTTAGTGCGTGATTAATTTCTATGAGTTGTGCATGTTTTTCTTCAAGTTCAAGGGTGCGCTGGACAACTTTTCGTTCCAATTCGCGATTCATTCGTTCGATTTCAGCTTCTGCCGCCCGCAAATCCGTCCGGTCGTGAATGATGCCGGTAAAAAGCATTACACCATCTATTTCCATACGAGTAACGGATAGCCGCATTGGAAAGAGACTACCATCTTTGCGTTTTCCCCACTCCTCTCTGCCTTTACCAATCATCTTGGCATTGCCGGTCTCTTTGTAATTTTTCAGGTATTGATCATGATTTGTTTGATGGGGCTCCGGCATGAGCATATTTATTTTTTGCCCCATGAGTTCGTCGCTTTTATATCCGAAGAGACTAATAGCAGCTCCATTGACCATCATGATCTTGCCGAATGAATCTATGACAATCATACAATCAATGGCCGTAGCAAAGATGCTGTCTAGAATTTTTCCACTTGGCAAGTCCTGGAATCCAATTACTTCCTTCATTTCAACATAATTTAATAGACTTCAGGAAAAGGTATTTGTGCACAAAGTCATAATTTGAGATGATCTTTGTCATACCTGATTAAAAAAGGAATCCGTTTTTTTGCTCTTCTAAACATAAAAAGTACATATGAACTTTCAAGCTCCGGTCAGCGAATATATGACCAAACAAGTAATCTCAGTAAGTGCTGAGGATAGTCTCTCTACTGTTAAGGAAATTTTTGACAAGTATAATATCCATCATGTACCGGTATTGCACATTCGCAACATTGAAGGCATTATATCCAAATCGGACCTCTTCCACTTTCTAAGGGGTTTTACCAATGTGGAGGAGGATAATCTGCTAGATGAAGCTAGGCTTCGCAATTATAAGGCCAAGGATATTATGACAACCAGGATGGCTAAAGTGGAATCTACCGATAAAATGAATGTAGTTCTTGAGGTGCTTAAAATCAATCGATTTCACGCATTGCCGGTTGTCGATAATCAAGAATTGGTAGGTATCATCACTACGCATGATATCATCTCTGCGCTTGTAGATGAAGATCCGGTCAAAGCTGCGTTTTAACCATTGCCAATGCAATTCCTATGAAGTGGTATCTCGTTCCAACAGACTTTTCGATGGCAGCTCAAAACGCAGGTCGTTTTGCCATTGATCTGGCCCGGCAAAGTGGTCATGGCGTGCATTTTTTTTATGCTTTCCAACCCGATTTGGATGTGCAGGCGCCATTTCTATATGATTCTATGGCCAAATTGCAGGAGACCTGGATGCAAAAGCTGGAGATCTGGTCTGAAGAGTTGCGGCAATCAGCAGGCCACTTTTCTAGGGATTTTGTGCGCAACGAAGTAAGCATAGGATTTGCTGCGGAAGAAATTGTCAAGCTAAGTAATGAAGAGGAATATTGCCTTGTCATCATGGGCACCAAGGGAGAAAGTGGTCTAGCTGGCTCATGGTTAGGCACTGTTTCTGCCAAAGTTGCCTTAGAAGCCTTTTCACCGGTGTGGCTAATTCCTGTCAATGCGCAAATCAACAAATTCCGTAATATCCTGTACAGCAGTGGCGGAGATGCTATTGAAGAAGAAATGATTCACCAGGTTGTCCGTTTCACGCGTAAATTGGAAAGTACACTGCATTTTGTTCATATTCATAATGCACAGGGTTTACCCGAAGACAATGTCATCGAAAAGATTTTTGATTCATTAGGTGCCGGTGCATTTGGTGATCTTTCGTATATCGTCGAAATGATCAATGGTCAAAAAGTAGTCGACGAATTGGATGACTACATCGTGCAAAACGAGATTGACCTGCTTATTGCGGTTACCCACCACAAAACGTTCTGGGAAAAATTGGTGCAACATTCGATCACCAAAGATTTGGTCTTGCATGCCAGTGTTCCAACGATAGTATTACATAAAGACGACACGCATACTTTAAACAATTATGTAGATTCGGTAAAATGGCCCCTGGTCTTTTCCTGATCGTTACATTTGTATTTGTATCAGTGCTTTTTCCCGATGATTCTTATTGCAACAGATTTTTCTCATGGTGCTTTGCATGCCACATTGGTTGGAATGGAGCTTGCCCATCAAACCGATTCGCGCGTGCTGTTGGTTCATGCTTACAAATTGCATTCACGTGCGGGTATGTTCCTATCCATGGAAGTGTATATTAAGAAGGCCGCCGAGGAGGATATGGAGGAATTCATCGGTAAGATCCCCGACCGGTATTCAACCTGCCTTGCGGATACCAGGGTCATCCAGGGATACCCTGAAGAGGTAATCCGGAGGTTGGTGGCGCAGGAGAAGATCGGTTTGGTAGTTATTGGAACGCAGGGGGATAGCGCCCTCCGGGAGATTTTTATGGGGCATACGGCTTCGTCACTCCTAAATAAATTGAATTGCCCTGTACTCACTGTGCCTAAAGAAGCCCGAATTGATCCACCTGCAGGACTGATTTTGGGCTGGGATGGAGCACCTCTTGATCGGCAGCATTGCGAATTACTCATAGAATGGGCTGAGAAAATGCATACCAACCTGCAGGTAGTACATGTGCGTACAAATAAGAATAGTGTCTCTGATGCCGACACATCGGATTATTTTCATCACCGGCATATCCCTGTGAATTACATTCCCGGTGAAGGTGATATCAAGGATGAATTGGATGACTATCTCCAGTCTCGACCTGATACCTGGCTGACGCTTATCAAGAGGGATCGCGGATTTTTTGAGCCTCTGTTTCATGATTCTATAGTCCGGCGGGAAATCTTTACAACAAACTCTCCGATCCTGATTATATGAATGCAAAATCCTCGTTGAGGACGATAATTAAAGCAAAGGATACGACCGTCAACCAGGAGATTCAATCAATCATCAGGCGGGGCTTTTTAAAATCAAGGTGGTCCTCGGATATGATTTTATTGGTCGGTATTGGATAATATCGGGGCAAAATAAAAATCTGACCTAACTTTCCCCTGCATATGGAATCATACAATCAATGGATTGAACAGGCAAGGCAGTTAGCTATCCGGACTATCCGGGAGTCCATGCCCGCTATTTACCATTTTCACAATGTAGCGCATGTCGAACAGGTCGTAAGCGCCATCGGGGATTTATCCGGTGCGGCCGGCCTGGAAGAACGCGAACGTACAGTCCTTTTCCTGGCTGGATGGTTTCATGACGTTGGCTACATCCAGGGCCCTTCCGGTCATGAAGAACGAGGTGCCAACCTGGCCAGAATGTCTCTGACGGAATGGCAAGTACCCGCTGATATCATTGATGATGTGGAAGCGTGTGTCATGGCCACCAAAATGCCTCAACAACCCAAAAGTAAGCTTCAGTCACTCATGGCAGATGCCGATTTGAGTCATCTGGGAACTGCTGATTATTGGTCGTTTATCAGCAAGTTGAGACAGGAACTTAAAGAGGCCCAGCATATGGAAATGACGGAGACCGGATGGCTGCAGTTTGAGATCGATTTTCTGCAAGGCCATTCGTATCATACCCCGGAGGCACA